>JAYRSG010000118.1:0-5652 GCA_041920175.1 Candidatus Moraniibacteriota bacterium
CCCTCCCTTGTCAACAGCCAGTCGAACAAAGAATTATGGACAAAGATCGCCACCCTATTTTCAAAGAACACTTCACCCGAGAATGGAAGGGCGGAGGGAGTCAAGGGGGTGTTTTGGGGACGGGGAAAAGAAAAAAACTCCCCGATATATCGGGGAGCTCCTGCTAAAGGGGATGGTTAGGGAAGGTCATTGGTACACATACCGTAAACCGCCCAGCCGTCAACACATGAACCCCCTGAAAGTTCGCACCAAGTGCTAGCAGGAAAACAAGAAAGACCAGCCCCACCATCGATACCCATAGAAAGACCAGAAGCAGAAACCGCAGCAGATCTCGCTGTGTATGATGCCTTGTTACCCTGATCACATCGAAACCCAACGAGTCTGTTTCTCTTATCATTCAGAAAGTCTCCAATTTTATTAAGATCATTGATGTCAAAGCTCCGGGAGTCTTTCCACCTCACTGTCACCACTTCCCCCGGATTGCTACATCCCGCCGCCACCGCCACCTCGACCGCGCGAGCGGTTTCCTTGAACGTGCCGACCGACTTCACGGACGCGATTTTGAAAACGTCTTCACTGCAACTTATTATCTTGGTTCCCGCGTCATCAAAGAAAGACAACCTCGTTTCCCCGCCGAGATACGGCGAGGTAGGAGTTCCCTTGATAATCTCGCCGGCATTGCACGTGGCTCCACCCATTTTGGTCGCCAAATCATCAAGATCGGTCGGATTCTTCTTAATCGCCGATATTGCCATTTCCGAGCCGGAATTCGCAATCTGAAACGCCTGCATCGAACGATTCTGCGTCCCCACCGAGCGGAGGTCTCGCATCGAAGACATAAACATCCCCATACTCGCCGTGAGAACGATACCAAGAAGAATGAGGGTATAGGCGAGAATGGAACCCTTCAACTTCGAGAGTTTTCCGAATACGCGCTTCATACGATTTTTCTTTTACGATTTATATTTCAACGCCTCCAGTATATCACATTTTTTTGCCGTCAACCATTTTTTTGAATACGCGCAAAAATCAAAAAAACACTCAAAAAACCACAAAAGAGAAAAATGAACCGCTGGTCCGCCAGCTGGCGGAGGAAGTTACGCAGTACTACGCCGCGATGCCGAGGAAGAAATCGAGAATGACGCCAAGCGGCCACTGGATGATCACGCCCAAGGGCGAGAAAATAATGAGAAGCAAAAAAATAAATCCGTATTGTTCGAGAAAGATGATCGTTTCGGAGCGGAGCGAGAGGAGCGGATAGAGGAGCTTCGAGCCGTCGAGGGGCGGAATCGGCACCATATTGAAGACGCCGAGGAGCACATTCCAGAAAATCACCATGAGGAGGAACCCCAAGAAAATCCCCGGGAGCGATCCGGCGACCGCATCGGCGAAACCGCCCCAGCGATCGGACCACTCGCCGACTCCCCCGATAATATTGAAGAATCGGGAGAAAATATCCTGCCGTTCCGCGAGGCTCACGGGAAGGAAATGCGCGAGAACCGCGGCGACCAAGGCCAAAAGAAAATTCGATCCCGGTCCGGCAAACGCAACCGCGACCGGTCCCCATTCTTGATTCTTGAGATTATACGGATTGTACGGCACCGGCTTCGCCCACCCGAACGCGAAACCGGTCGTAAAAAACATAGCGAGCGGCACAAGAATCGACCCCATAAAGTCGACGTGGGGCACCGGATTCATCGTGAGTCTCCCGGCGTACTGCGCCGTCTTGTCCCCGAGCCAGAGCGCGACGACACCATGCGACACCTCGTGCATGATGACGGTGTAGAGCAGGATGACCAAATAGAATCCGACGAGAACGATTTCTTGAGGAGACATAATAGGGGACGATATTTGCCAAGAAGACGAGGCTATGATACCTTACCTTGTACCATACTTTCGATAACGAATCAATTATGAGCAGAATGTGCGCCCTCTCCGGTCGCGGCACCGCCTCCGGTCATTCGAGAAGTCACTCGAACATCGCCACCAAGCGAAAGTTTCGAGTCAATCTCCAAACCAAGAAAATCGGCGGCGTCCGCGTCCGCCTCGGCACCCGCGCCCTCCGCACCCTCACCAAGACCGGGAAATGAGGAGCGAGTAGAATAGTAGCCAGCAAACAGCAACGAGAGATCAGAAATTGCAGAATCTAGCCTACTCACTTCTGACTCCTCATACTACTACCTATGTCTTCATTTATCAAGGAATTCAAAGAATTCGCCGTGAAGGGCAATGTCATCGACTTGGCAGTCGGTGTCATTATCGGGACCGCGTTCGGCAAAATTGTCACCTCGCTCGTCACGGATATTTTGATGCCGCCCTTGGGGCTCATCCTCAACAAGGTCAACTTTTCCGAGCTCTACTGGAACATTTCGAGCACCACCTATCCCACGCTCGAAGCCGCGCAGAAGGCGGGTGCTCCCACCCTGAACTACGGCCTCTTTCTCACCAACGTCATCGGCTTTGCCATCACCGCTCTCGCCGTTTTCGTCTTTATCAAACAACTGAATCGCTTCCGTCCCAAGGAAACCTCGAAACCCGCGGAACCCTCCAAACAAGAGCTCCTCCTCATCGAAATCCGCGACCTCCTCAAGAATAGAAAATAATTTTCCTTTCAATTTTCAATCAACAAAAAACCTCCCGGCAAAGGAGGTTTTTTGTTTCTTTCAGTGTCGGGGCGCGGAGAATCGAACTCCGACTACAAGACCCCCAGCCTTGCGTACTACCACTATACGACGCCCCGAAATATTCTCCGTAAACCCTATCACGCTCCGCCCAAAAAATCAAAAAGGGCGATGCGGAAACACCACCCTTTTTTCTTCTGCTTTTTTCTTATTTTTTTAAACCCTCTTGAATGGAAGCGATTACCGCTTCACAACAGCATGAACGGTTCCGTTATCCGGATTTCCGACCAAAAAAACTTTTTCCGAAGACGCGCCTTCAGGCTCTTTTCCTTCTTCGGCTTCTTCCACTTTTTTCGAGCGCTCTTCTCTTCGTGAAATTGAAACTAAAACCGCCCAGTCATCAGCCGGATCAATTACCGGCGATACTCGATGTGGCACTCGCAAACCGGGATTTTTGTCATCCCTCTCCTCTCTTTTCACAGTCGTTCTCCTTTCAGTATCCTAACCGACGGTGATTAAGAACACTATTCGCTCCTGCCCAATGACCGGTCGGGTACCCAATCCTCTCCTCGATACCAAGACCGAAAAAGCGAAGAAGAAACCTGGCGCATTCCTTGGGATGCTCTTCACGACAAATCCTGAAACCGCGACGAATTTCTTCGATTGCCATAAGCGCGCGCCCCATATCCATAAAAGGAATGGCGGTAGAGAAGTCAAAACACCCATTTACCACCATACTACAACCAACTTGGTGATTGTTCATATCAAATCCCTCGCCCGATTTCGGGCTTTGAAAATTTCTATTTTCCGTTGTTAAAAAACGAGTTCCCTCTCCGGAGGGAACTCTACCAGAAAACATTCAAAATATCAAGGAGATGAGACTTCAATTCAGGGATGCAGGCAAAAATATCCATTCAGCCACGCGTGAGTATTTTTCTCCGACCCGACAACGAAGAGAGCCCAAATGATCGAAAGAACACTCACTCGATAATGACCTTCAAAAAAAGAAAAGGTCGTTTTCAGAATATCCAGATGAACATCTCGGTAATACTCGGCATTCATAACTCACTCCTCCAGGAAAAGAACCATGCAACACGAGAAAAACGACAGAAACCACATCACTACTCCACTATCCCATCCAAGTTCACATCATAGAGAATCGCTTCTTGAATATGCCGGTAGGAGAGGAGTTCTTCCGGAGCAAACCAGATGGGTATTTCCTGTTCCGCTTCCTTGGGGTCGCCCGAGGCGTGAATGAGATTCCGGATGGAACGGTGATCGGCATCCGCCAAGCCGTACGAATCGACGGTGAAATCCCCCCGGATCGTCCCGACATCACTTCCCAAGGGTTCCGTCCCGCCGGTCAATTTCCGCACAATCCCAACCGATTGATTCCCCTCCAAGACCAGAGCGACAACCGGTCCCGCCGAGAGATACTTCGCGTTTGATTGGAGGATCGCCAGACCGTTCTCGCGAAAGGTCGCATAGGGCGACTTCTCACCCTTCTTTTCATAGGCAGCCGCCGCTTTCTTCCCGACATTTTCGAGCCACTCCTCGCCCCCTACCATATAGTGCGCGGTCGCCATCTCGGACGTCGGAAGAAGCATTTTCATCGCAACGAGCTTGAGACCGCTCCGTTCGTATCGCATGAGAATCTCCCCGATAAGCGAGCGTTGCACCGCATCGGGCTTCAGAATCACCAGCGTCCGCTCTTTCTTCGAAATTTTCGTCTGCTTCATATAAAAAAAAATAATAGACTTATCAACTCACCTTACACATTGACCCTTTCCATCGTCATTCCCGCGAAGGCGGGAATCCAGTCACCACCTGCCGGATACAATCACTTTACGAACAAAATCTGTGGCGTGCCTACTGGAAGCGAGTGGAACCTGGATACCCGCCTCCGCGGGTATGACAGGCTAGATTTTTCAATGAATGCGCTAAATGAATCATTGAGGAATGATATGAAAAAATCGCAAAAAAATCAAGGTTTCAGAATTTCAGGTACTGATTCCAGTAATCGTAGAGCGCGGCGGTCGCTTCGATGTCGCGCACATTGTATCGGGCGATATCGGTGTATTTTTTCTCACGGAAAAATCGCGAGACACTGTCCCCGTCAATGCCGTCGCCCTTCGGGGTCGGGATGCCGAAGGCGCGACAACACAAGTGCAAATTCGGTCGTCGGCGCGTCGCGCCGTAGAAGGTCAATTGATCCATAAGATCGACATGCTTCACGCCACGCTGAAGCGGGAGGTATCGGTTCGAAAGGAGATCGCGCGTCGGGCGAATCTGATGAATCGCTGAGCGCATCATAAGGAACGGCACATCGAAACCGCGCCCATTAAAGGTGACGAAGGTGTCATATTTCTCCGCGACGCGCCAAAACTCCGCGAGCATCTCGCCTTCTTCCATCGGCTTGTACCGGACGCCTCCTTCCTCGAACGAATCCTCGGAACCTCCGGGCGCCTGGAAATACACCGCGGACTTCGCGCGCTCGACATCGAGCATGCCGATCGCGACGATTTCCCCCGTCAAAGGCGAGAAGCCGAGACTATTCTTGACATCTTCAATCGCCGCCTTGTACCCTTCTTCATCATACGAATCCTCGCGAATCCAGCGCGTCAAAACTTTCTTGGTCGTTTCATCGAGCGCATCGAATTCCTCCCCAACAGTTTCGATATCGAATACGAGTGTGGACATAGGAGAGAATCAATTTCAAATTTTAAATTCTAAACTTCAAATAAATGCGCGAATATCTCAATGACCAAAAAAGAAATGGGGTCATCAAGAACGATTGTTCACTGTCAAATGTCAGTTGTCAACTGTCAAGTGTCAATTGTCTCGGGGACGGAAGATGACCGTAGTGTCCACAATTGGGGCGCCGCGCGCGTCAAGCTTGACGAGATTGATGGACTTGACCGCGCCCTCTTTCGTCTGATACCCCTCGCTCACGCAGATCGGTTCCCCATTCCCCGCGACAAGCGTCCAAAAAAATTCCTCCCGCCCGTTCTTTTTTATTTTGAATTTCATA
>JAYRSG010000119.1:0-1687 GCA_041920175.1 Candidatus Moraniibacteriota bacterium
ATCCGCATGGCGACACGGCGGTCTATGACACCATGGTCCGAATGGCGCAGGATTTTTCGCTTCGCTACCCGCTTGTCTGGGGGCAAGGAAACTTCGGCTCGATGGACGGGGACGGCGCCGCCGCCTACCGCTATACCGAAGCCAAGCTCGCGCCAATCGCCGAAGAAATGCTCCTCGATATCGAGAAAGACACGGTGGATTTCATCCCCAACTTCGACGGCGTCCACAAAGAACCGGTCGTCCTTCCGGCAAAGCTCCCGCAACTCCTCGCAAACGGCACCGTCGGCATCGCCGTCGGTATGGCGACCAATATCCCGCCACACAATCTCTCCGAGCTCTCCGATGGGATTGTTCACCTCATCGAGAATCCGGAGGCAAGTACCGAGGATCTCTTGAAATTCGTGAAGGGACCCGACTTTCCGACAGGCGGCATCATTTACAATCAAAAAGACATTCGCGAGGCCTACGCGACCGGGCGCGGCAAGATTACGACGCGCGCCAAAGCCGAAATCGTCGAAACAAAAGCCGGAATGTTTCAGATTGTCGCAACCGAAATCACCTACATGACGAATAAGGCGACGCTCATTCAAAAAATCGCCGAACTCGTCAAAGATGGCAAGCTCCAAGGTATCAAAGATCTCCGCGATGAATCCGACAAAGACGGTGTTCGCATCGTGATCGACCTCAAAAAGGAAGCTTTTCCGCAAAAAGTGCTCAACAAGCTCTATTCCCTCACTGACTTTCAGAAGAATTTCAACATGAACATGTTGGCACTGGTAGACGGCATCGAGCCGCAAGTGTTGAATCTCAAAGCTATTCTCGAGCACTATATTGCACATCGAGAAATCGTTGTCACGCGCCGGACGCGCTTCGAACTTCAGAAAGCCAAGGATCGCGCCCACATTCTCGAAGGGCTCAAAACCGCCCTCGATCATATCGACGAGGTCATCGCCGTCATCAAGAAGTCCCCCGATAAAGAGACAGCCAAGACGCGCCTCATGAAAAATTTCCGTCTCTCCGAGCGACAAACGGACGCCATTCTCGAAATGCGCCTCCAGACACTCTCGGGGCTCGAGCGGAAGAAAATAGAAGATGAGCTCGCCGAAAAGCGAAAGCTCATCGCCGAACTCGAAGATCTCTTGAAGAGCCGCGTCAAAATCTTGGGGCTCGTGAAGAGCGAGCTTCTCGAACTCAAGGAAAAGTACGGCGACGCACGAAAAACCAAAGTAATTCGATCGGCAATCGGCGAATTCTCACAGGAAGATCTGGTCCCTAATGAAGAGGCGATCATCACCATTTCCGAAGATGGCTATGTGAAGCGGATGAATCCGGATGCCTATCGGGTACAAAAGCGCGGCGGCAAGGGCGTCATCGGCGCGACCACCAAAGAGGGCGACGCCATCGCCAAAGTTTTGGGCATTATGACACATGACAATTTGATGTTCTTCACCAATACCGGAAAAGTCTTTCAGACCAAAGCCTATGAAATCCCCGAATCGTCTCGAACCGCGAAGGGGCAGGCGATCGTGAATTTCCTCCAACTGGGAAACGAAGAAAAAATCACGGCACTCATCGCTTTCAACAAGGACGACGACTATAAATACCTCTTTATGGCGACGGAACAGGGGACGATCAAAAAATGCAAACTCGAAGAATTCGAAAACGTGCGTCGAAGCGGACTTCTCGC
>JAYRSG010000120.1:0-3331 GCA_041920175.1 Candidatus Moraniibacteriota bacterium
CGCGTAGCTCCCCGACGCGATATCCGCAGTCGGCGTCCACTCCCAGTAGCCGTTACTATTGGTCGCGAGAAGCGCAAAGGTCGAGGTTGTTCCGACGATCGAAATTTCGACACTCGCCGTCGGCATATTGCTCGTCCCCGTCATGGTCGGTGTCGTATCAGACACAGAGATGCTTCCCTCCCCCATAACATTCGTCCCGCCAACCGTCACGATATCAAGCGTCGGCGAAAGAAGCGCCAAACAGCCAGACGGCGTCGTCACAGAAACGGCGATTGACGACGCGACTCCCGGATCCATGGGACCGGAGGCGACAACCACATAGGAGTAGTTCGTGCTCGCCGAAACACTCGTATCGTCATATTCCGAATCGACAAGTCCCGAGACGAGGAGCACACTATCACGATAGACATCAAACGACGTCGCCCCGGGATCATCACTCCATTCGAGCGACACCAAAAGCGTGCTCGCGGGACACACCGCCGTCGCTGTAACCGTCGGCGCCGAAGGCGGGGGCGGCACCGTCGCCGAAACAACCACGTCATCCGCAAATGAAATCCACGTTTCGCGAAAATCGGAAATGGAAAACGACGGTCCCCACAAAAACGCAAGTGTGGCATATGAAACGCATACCGCCCCCGTCACCCACGCGTGTACCCGAAGAATCGTTCGCAATCGATGAAAACGAATATGTTGTTTTTTGACAAGCATTCTCCGATTCATATTTCACAGTATACCAGACTCTTGAGAAAAAAAGAGAAGGCCGCCCCGGCAAAAAAAACGGAGCGGCAAATTCAATTCACAACGACTTTCTCCTCCTTTTCCTTCGAGAAAAAGAAAGTATTTTATTTTTATTTGGAACACCGAGAAAACCGTCCCCTCGGCAAATTCTTACTCCAATTTCCTTCTGTGCGGAAAAGAGAACTTTTCCGAGAATCGCAAAAGAAAATTCCACGGAACAAACATTTTTTGAAATTACATCGTCGCTCCACCGGATCTCTCTTTGAAATAATCCTCTCCGTTTCTGGAGAGACCAACCGGATTTTTTTCGAAGAACAACAAGATTAAAGAGGCTTTGATAATAAACCGCCAATCGTCCAAGAGCGACAAATTCCGTAGATCCAAAAACAAATTCGAACGGATGCTTATCCAAGTGAGCGCGAAACAAGCAGTGTTCGTAATCGTAGCATACCCGGATCGTTCTCATGAAAACCTCCTCAAAGAACTGAAACTTTACGCAAGCGGGATACGCACCGAGAAATGCGACCCCACGCCCTTGATACTCTCCACCGTTATATCACCTTTCATTTTTCGCGCAAGCTCCCGGACAATCCAGAGTCCCAAACCCGTCCCGACGATATTCTTCGTCTCCTCATTCTGAATTCGATAAAATTTCTGAAAGAGATTCTTCTGATCCTCCGACGACATCCCGAGTCCGGTATCCGCCACGGTGATAACGAGCGCCTTTTTCTCAATCGCCGTCGTTACCTCGACCGAACCCTTGGGCGTGTATTTTATCGCGTTACTCAAGAGATTGACAAGGATCTGCTTCAAACGCTCCGGATCGGCGAGCACCGAAGGGAGCGAGGCGGGAAGCGCGGATCGAAGATCAAGACTCTTTCGAGTCGCCGCCGCCCGCATTTCTTCGATCGATCCCGCTATGATCAGAAGGGGATCGATGGCGGCAATCGTCATGGGAAGGCGATTCCCCTCCGCTCTCGACACCTCCAAAATATCCCCGATGAGCGCGTTCAATCGATCAACCGACGTGATGATATTGCTCAAGAAGTGCCAGCTCTCCTCATCCATGGTTTTCTCGTGTTTCTCCGTCAAAAATTCGAGATTGCCCTTGATGGCCGTCAAGGGCGACCGGAGTTCGTGACTCGCCATCGAGACGAAAGTATCTTTCATTTTGTCCACTTCTTTGAGGCGCTGTACCGTGAGCGCATACCCGAAAAGCCGCGTCTGATTGGACACCAAGAGTAGCACGATGCATATCGTCAAAAAGAGCACCCAATACGAACGATTGATGGAGGCATTCACCAGGGCGTCGCTTGCGGCGAGCGAAAACGAGAGCGAGATAAGACCAAGTCGCTCTCCCTCGGCGCTCCGAATCGCCTTGGTCACATTCCAAAATCGCTCCGTATCGGTCCCGACCAATTCCGCGATCCCCTCTTCGCGACTCCACGCGAGCACATTTTTGATGGCGGACGTCTCCGCGCCGATCGACTCGGGATTATTCGAAGCGAGTACGGAAAACACGTCTCCCTTCGAGGTCGGCGCGAGAATTTCAAAGAGACGAATATCATCATTGTCGGCGGCAATATCCGCGACAAGCTTCGACATTTCATCGGGATTTGCAAAAAGCTTCCGAGCTGTTTGACCCGCGATACTCTCCGCGAGAATCGCTTTCTCGTGCGTAATGATGTCGATATTCTTCTGAAAGAGTCCCACCGTATAGAACGTGTTGAAAAAAATCGCAATCGGAATAAAGGCGACCAACGCCAAAGAGAGAATCATTCCCGGATTCTCTCTGATAAACGCCACCGCTCGCGAGAAAAGCTCTTTCATGAAATTCGATTAATACCAAACTACCCGAAAACTTTCCCTTATGCACGTCGAGACCGCAAAAAATAATTTTTCTCTAGTTTGCTCCGATAGAGAGGAGCATGTGAGAAAAATTGTTTTTTGCGGTCGAGGCAACTTTCAAGGAAACCGCAATTAATCAGTATCCGATTTTTCCTTCTCTTCCACGGCGAGAGACTCGCCCTCCGTCGATTCGCTTTCGACTCGCGCCTTTTTCCTTCGGAGGAGGAATCCGATAAGAGCGAGCGCCGAGAGAACCGCGAGAACGACGGCTCCCGCAAGGAGGAGCATATCGGACATCTTCCGCTTCTCGACGGGAGAGGTGGAAGCTTCTTGTTCCGCGGCCTCCGCCGGAGGAATAACCGTCGCCGCTTGCGCGGTCTTCACAAAGGCAAGTGGTTCGCTCTTCGCGGTAATTTTCCCGGCATTGTCGGTTACCGCGACATAGACCTCATGCTCTCCATCGTCAAGACTTTTCTCGAGCGTATACGACCAGTTGCCGTCCGCGTCCGTCTTCACCGTAAGAATCGTCGGGAGCTCGCTGTAGACAAACACGTTGATGAGCGTGTTCGCCGGCCCCGTTCCAGAAAGTTTCAATACTTTCTCCTCGGCATTCGCCCCCGACGAAACCGCTTCGACATTTCCGACCGCGAAGAGCTCCTTTTCAACCGTTCCGGTCTCCTTGGGACTCTCATAGGTTATCTGGTCGTTCTTGTCGCCGCGCGAAGCGAGAAGCGGATTGAAACCG
>JAYRSG010000121.1:0-3276 GCA_041920175.1 Candidatus Moraniibacteriota bacterium
TGATTTACCTATGAACTACAAAAAAATTACCATTAAAGTGAGCGACGAACTGTGTCTTAAAGCATGGAGTGTTAAAGATTCTCTCGAGTTATTTCTGCTCGTGGATAAAAATCGACAATATCTGCAACCGTGGCTGCCATGGGTACCGGACGTTAAGACCGAACAAGATTCGATCAAATTCATTTCAGACGCAATAAAAGAGTTCAAAAGCGGTGATAGCTTGGAGCTGGGAATTTGGTTTTCGGATATTCTCGTTGGATGCATAGGGCTTCATGGAGTAAATAAGTCAAACCGTAGGGCGAGTTTGGGGTATTGGCTCAGTCGTGATTATCAAAAGAGGGGAATAATGACCCGATCGATTCGGGCGTTGATCGATTATTCTTTTGATACGCTCAATCTCAATCGCATTGCTTTGGAAGCCGGTACTGAAAATGTTGCGAGTTGCGCCATTGCCGAGAGATTGGGATTTGTAAAAGAAGGAATTCTTCGACAATTTGAATTTGTCAACGGGAGATTTTTGGATTATCGAGCGTACAGTGTATTAAAATCCGAGTGGAAATAATCTTCTTAACAAAACGTTTCCATATGGAAGTATTTTGTTAAAAAAAGAGGGGGAAGGCGAGGAAAATTTTTGAGGTGAATTTTTATGGACATCAATCATTTTACGGTGAAGAGTCAGGAGGCGATTCGGAGTGCGCAGGAGATCGCGCTTTCGCGGGGGACGGCGCAGGTGGGGGTGGCGCATCTTTTGTACGCGCTTCTGGTGCAAGAGGAATCGCTCGTGCCGGCGGTTATTGCGCGGCTTGGAGCGGATATCGAGAAACTGAAGGGGGCGCTTACGGATCTCCTCGATCGAACGCCGAAGACGCGGATCGAGGGAGGCGCGGGGCAGGTCTATCTCACGCCGGAACTCTCAAGGATTCTCGAAGAAGCGGAGCGACAGATGAAAGCGATGCGAGATTCGTTTGTCTCAACAGAACACCTGCTCCTTGCGATGTGCGAAGCGGCGTCGCCCGTCAAGGATCTCCTTATCGGTATGAATATCACGCACGAGACCGTGCTCAAAATTCTCTCCGAAGTGCGCGGAGCGCAACGGGTAGAGAGTCGAAGTCCCGAGGGGAGTTACCAGTCGCTCGAAAAGTACACGGTCAACCTGACGAATCTGGCGCGCGAAGAGAAGCTCGACCCCATTGTGGGGCGGGACGAAGAAATTCGTCGCGTGATGCAGGTCTTGTCGCGTCGGACCAAGAACAATCCCGTGCTTATCGGGGAGGCGGGCACCGGGAAAACGGCGATCGTCGAGGGGCTCGCGGAGCGGATCGTTTCGGGTGATGTTCCGGAAAATTTGGCGGGAAAGGAAATTCTCTCGCTCGACGTGGGGGCGCTTCTCGCGGGTGCCAAGTTTCGCGGGGAATTCGAGGAACGACTCAAAGCGGTGATGAAAGAAGTCGAACGCGCGGCGGAACGGTTCATTCTTTTTATTGATGAAATTCACACGCTCGTCGGCGCCGGGGCGACCGAGGGCGCGCTCGACGCGTCCAATATGTTGAAGCCCGCGCTTTCGCGCGGCAAGCTCCGCACGATCGGCGCGACGACAACCAAAGAATATCGTCGCTACATCGAGAAAGACGCCGCTTTCGAACGTCGGTTCCAGCCGATTCTCGTCGAAGAACCGTCCGAAGAAGATACGCTCGCGATTTTGCGCGGCATCAAAGAGAAATACGAACTCCATCACGGCGTTCACATCAAAGATGAGGCGCTCATCGCCGCGGTCAAGCTCTCGAGTCGCTACATCGCCGACCGTTTTCTCCCCGATAAGGCGATCGACCTCATCGACGAAGCGGCATCACTCCGTCGGATTGAAATCGGTTCCATGCCGACCGAACTCGATACGCTCCTCCGAAATATTCGGCGTTTCGAAATCGAGAAACGCGCGATCGAGAAAGAGCCCGGGCGAGACGCGAAGACGCGGCTTACCGAAATCAACCGAGAACTTTCCGAATTGCGGGAATCCTCAAAGGAGCTTTCGCTTCGATGGAAGGGCGAAAAGGAGATGATGATGAACATTCGACGTCACAAAGAGGCGCTCGATCGTTTGAAATCGGAAGCGGAGATGGCGGATCGGGCGGGCGAGCTTGATCGCGTCGCCGAAATTCGCTACGGAAAAATTCCAAAAACGGAGAAGGAACTCGCGAACGCCGAAAAGAAACTTTCCAAAAATCGAACGAACGGTTCGCTTCTTCGTGAGTATATTACGGAAGAGGATATCGCCGCGGTCGCTTCGAAATGGACCGGCATCCCGGTTTCCAAAATGCTTGAGAGCGAAATGGAAAAATTGCGGCATATGGAAGCGGCGATCGAGAAGCGGGTGGTTGGTCAACATGAGGCGGTTCTGTCGGTTTCAAACGCCATCCGGCGCTCGCGTGCTGGACTTTCCGAAGCGTCGCGACCCGTCGGATCGTTTATCTTTCTCGGCATGACGGGAGTCGGGAAAACCGAGCTCGCGAAAGCGCTCGCCGAATTTCTTTTCGATGATGAGAAGGCGCTTATACGCGTCGATATGAGTGAATACATGGAGGCGCATTCGGTCGCGAAATTCATCGGTTCGCCTCCGGGATATGTCGGTTTCGAGGAAGGGGGTCAGCTTTCCGAACAGATTCGACGTCGTCCGTATAGCGTCGTTCTTTTCGATGAAATCGAGAAAGCGCACAGCGAGGTATTTCACATACTCCTCCAAGTCTTGGATGACGGTCGCCTCACCGACGCGAAGGGGCGCGTCGTCTCTTTCAAGAACGCCATCATTATCCTCACATCGAATGTCGGTTCGGATATTCTCTCACGATCGACCTTGGGGTTTCACGAGGCATCCGAACGCGAGGGGCTTCTCGACGAGGAAGAATCGAGGGAGCGGATTCTGGGGGCGCTCCGCGAAACGTTTCGGCCGGAGTTTTTGAATCGTATCGATGAAATCGTGATCTTTCATCCGCTCTCCAAGGAAGCGCTCGAGCGCATTCTCGATATCCAACTCGCGCGCGCGGCGGTACGGCTCGCGGAAAAGGGCATTACGCTCGAGGTTGTTCCGGAGGCGCGCGCGCTTCTTCTCGCCGAAGGGTATGATCCGGCTTATGGCGCGCGTCCGCTTCGACGCGCCCTTCAAAATCTCCTCCTCGATCCTTTGGCACTCCGGCTTCTTGGTCCGGATTTTGCCGATGGCGATACGATTCGAGTACGTGTTTCCCGCGGAAAACTCGATTTTGAAAAAATCGAATCGTCGAA
>JAYRSG010000122.1:0-7036 GCA_041920175.1 Candidatus Moraniibacteriota bacterium
ACAAAAGTGGCGTTTGAAAAAATCAGCAAACGTGTTGACGCGCATTATTTTTCCATGAACGGCGATGTGGCGCGACTCGTGATGAATCGGGAAACGACGGAAAAGTTGGGGGGTGTTGTGACTGTCGATCACTATGTGAAAACGCCCGAGATGCTCGCGAACGATGCAAAGGACTTCATTATGCAAAGTGGCGGGAAGCTCGTCTTGGGGGAATTCGGTGTGCCGATTCCGGATATTCACAGGGAAATGAGCGAGAGAGATCAGTCGACCTGGCTCGATGAGACGCTTCTTCGGTTGTCGCGTCTTTCGAATGTCTCGGGCGTAAACTATTGGACGCATATCGGAAGTTCGACGGCGCTTTGGGACGAGAAGGGAAATCCGCGTGAAGCGGTATCGGTTCTCAAAAAGTTTTATGCGCCACGACTCTTCTATGGCGTCGTGCGAGACGAGCTCGGGAAGCCGGTTGGCGGCGCGATCGTTTCGTTCGGAGAGAATTTTCAGGTGAAAACGAATAATGAGGGATACTTTGAACTTCGCGTTCCGGAAGACCGCGAAACTTCGATAAAACTTTCCGTGTCCGCTTCGAAGTTTCTTGCCGAAATTTTTTCCGGCGAGGAAAATCAAATGGCGATCGTTCTCAAACGCGAGAACGAGGACTGGTGGTTCCGCATGAAGAAGCGAATACAGGCGTTGCGCCAAGACTGGTCGTTATGAACCAAAAAAATCGGGCTCGGGAAATTTTGGAGCGACTCAAAAAAACCTATCCGGTGCCAGGTCCGTTTGTTGTATGGTCGAATTCTTTGGAGCTCGTCGTGGGGACGGTTTTGTCGGCGCAGTGTACGGATCTGCGAGTGAATCGGGTGACGGAGAAGTTGTTCAAAAAATATCGGACGGCGGAGGACTATATGAACGCGAATCCGGCCGAGTTGGAGCGCGATATCTACCAAACGGGATTTTACAAATCAAAGGCGAAGTATCTTCGCGGCATCGGAAAGATTCTTGTTGAGCGATACGGCGGGGAGGTTCCGGACGATTTCGAAGCGCTTCTCACCTTGCCGGGAGTCGCGCGGAAAACGGCGCATATCGTGATGGCGAAGGCGTTCAAGAAATTTACCGGCGTCGCGGTTGACACGCATGTTTTGCGTATGGCGCCTCGCATGGGACTTACGAAACACCGGGAGCAAGAGAAAATTGCGAAGGATTTGGAGGGGATTTTCCCCAGAGAAGAGTACCTCTACGTGAACGAATACTTCATCACCCACGGTCGCGCCGTCTGTGTCCCGCGGAAACCGAAATGTGGCGAATGCGTGTTGCGGGATATCTGTCCGAAGTTTTTGTAGAGGCACAAGATTTTGTGTCTCTCTGCAATGCCAAATCAAATCAAGCTCCGCTATCTTGAAAGTTGCCTCGACTGCAAAAATATTTTTTCTCACATGCTCCTCTCTATCGGAGCAAACTAGAGAAAAATTATTTTTGCAGTCTCGGCGTGCAGTAACAGAGAACAGGTTTATTTGATTTGGTATAAGAATTGTAAGAATATTGTTACTTTGACAAAAGTCTTCTTTTCGTGTAGAGTCTCTGGAGAAGAGGCGGCGGGCGCCGTTTTTTGTTGCTTTGCTTTTTGGATATGGACATTCGGAATATCGCCATTATCGCGCATGTTGATCATGGGAAGACGACGCTGACCGATGCTTTGATGCGTCAAACGGGGATGACCGAAGAGGGGGTGAGTATGGACTCGAACGCGCTCGAACGGGAGCGCGGGATCACAATCTATTCCAAGAACGCGGCGCTTTTTTACCAAGATACGAAAATCAATATCGTCGATACGCCCGGGCACGCGGACTTCGGGAGCGAGGTGGAGCGCGTGCTTCGTTCGATCGACTCGGTGCTTCTTGTGGTGGATGCGCAGGAAGGACCGATGCCGCAGACGCGATTTGTTTTGAAGAAATCACTCGAGCTGGGGCTCAAGCCGATTGTCGTCATCAACAAAATAGATAAGCCGGCGGCGCGGGTCGAATGGGTGCTCGATCAGGTGTTCGAGCTCTTTCTCGATTTGGGTGCTTCTGACGAACAACTCGAATTCAAAACGGTGTATGCGATCGCGAAACAGGGAATCGCGAAGCGACATATGGAGGACGAATCGAGCGATCTCTCGCCGCTTCTCGATACGATTCTCGAAGCGGTGCCTTTGGCGGGACAAGATGTTTTTTCGCCGTTTCGCGCGCAACCCTTTAACTTGGGATATGACAACTTTTTGGGGCGACTCGCGGTTTGCCGCGTGTATGAGGGTAGCGTCAAAACGGGTGATACAGTGTTTGCCAAGAAGCCTTCGGGAGAAATTTCCTCCGGGCGGATTACGAAAATATATACGTTCCGCGGGATGAATCGCGAGGAGACGAGCGAAGTCTTCGCGGGCGATATCGCGCTTCTCGCCGGTGTTGCCGATGTCTATATCGGCGACACGATCGCGCACTCGAAGGATGTCGAACTTTTGCCGTCGATTGCGATCGACGAGCCGACGATCACGCTTCGCTTCCTCGTGAACGACTCGCCTTTTGCGGGGCGCGAGGGGAAATTCGTGACGCGGGAACAATTGCGAGAACGCCTCCGTCGCGAACTCGAAGTGAACGTGGGACTCAAAATCGATTTTACGCCGAATGATTTCTTTCTCGTCTCCGGGCGGGGCGAACTTCACATCGCGATTCTTCTCGAGACGATGCGCCGCGAGGGCTATGAGTGCCAAGTATCTCAACCCAAAGTTATTCTGAAAGAAGTGAACGGCGTGAAGTGCGAACCGTTTGAGGAGGTAATTGTGGACGTGCCGACGGAATATAGTGGTGTCGTGATCGAGCGAATGGGACGGCGGAAAGGTATTTTGATGAATATGAAACAGGGACAGGGGAATGATTCGCGGCTCATCTTTGAAATTCCAACTCGCGGACTCTTGGGCTATCGCGGACAATTTACCGTGGACACCAAAGGCGAGGGGATTCTTTCTTCGCGCTTCATCGAATTTCGTCCGTATGTGGGAGAGATCGAGCATCGGAGCGTCGGCTCGATGATTTCGATGGCGACCGGGAAGGCGCTCGGCTTCTCGCTCTGGAATTTGCAGGAGCGCGGCACGCTCTATATCGGTGCCGCGACGGAGGTCTATGAAGGGCAAGTGATCGGCAACGCCTCGAAGGGCGACGATATGGCGGTCAATCCGACGAAGGGGAAACAGCTCACCAATATGCGCGCCTCGGGCTCCGATGACGCGATTCAACTCACACCTCCGTGGACACTCTCGATTGAGCGCGGTCTCGAAGTGATGGCGGGGGATGAATATCTCGAGATTACCCCGGAGTCGGTCCGCCTTCGCAAGCAATTCCTCACAGAGAATGATCGTGTGAAAGCTAACAGGAAGAACCAGTGAGTTTCAGCAAATTTTTGCTTCGGCGGATAAATCCGTCTGCGAAAGCAGTTTTTGACCGAAAACGAACGGGTGAAAGCCGGACGGAAGGGGAAATGAAGGGGAGAGTAGTGAGGAGCGAGGAGAAAATGAGAGGCAAAAAACAGCTCAAGGGGGCTGTTTTTTTGGTACGTTATTTCTGTCCGAAAGTATTGACAAATTGGTGGGTATATGCTACCATCGGGGGCGTGTGGATCTTTGACAATTCATCCGATGCGGCGGAGAGAGTTTTACGACAATCGATTTTTCTATTTTGTTTGTGTTCGTGAAAACTTCTCCGCCGTGTCGGCACATGGTTTTTTCTTTTGTTGTTTTTTCAACTCACCCGAAAGGAGGGTGGTATGAAGATTCGTATTTCTCTGGAAAATGTTACCCAGCTGGATGAGCAGAAGTTTCGGCAAGGGTATGTAGAGGTTGATTTCGGAGAGTGGTTTCCTCTCTCTCGTCTTATCAACGATCAAAATTTTCTTGAAAAGTTTCTGGAAGCTCAGGCGAGCGCAATACTTTCTTCCGCTATTCGATGTTTTGTTCTGGCGCATCAAGCGGATGAAGAATGTGTCGCCATGGGTATGTCGGGATTCTCTCTTGAACGCGGTGCTGCTTCCGGTTTTTTGAGTGGCATGGAGGCGCTTGAGAAAAAGGTGATGAATTCCGTGGTTATGTTGATGGGTTAATTAGTTTTCGTTCAAGTGAGAATGAGAAAGAGGAGAAGGAAAATGAAGAGTATCCAGGTTACTATTATTCGTCACGGCTTCCGTGATGCCGACGGGACGATCCATCGTCCGCGGATCGAGGTGAGGCAACTGGTTGTCGATGGCGGGTCGCGGGTTATTATTCCGCCAGTTGATATGAGGAGTATTCCTCATCAGCAGGGTGGGGACGTGTACAAGGGAACCTTCCATTTTCGCCGGAGGGCGAATCACGTCTGGTAGCTGAACTCACATGGGGCGGGTGTGGAAATAAATTTCCCTCCGCCTCTTGATTTTTTTGGGGCCTTTTCGAGGGCTCCTTTTTTTGTTTTTTGCGAGAGGCGGAGGCTCTGATTTTCAGAGCTTTTTCGATGTTCTTTGGTGTGGTACACTGGTTCTATGAGCGGTATTTTTTTGGGTCGCGAGAAGCAGAGAGTTTTCTTTTCGCTCATCGTTTTTGCGACGATGTTTTTTTGGGGCGCGCTTTCGCCGCTTTCTGTCGGTGCGGAGGATGATCCGGACGATATCAAGGACGATATCGAGAAGTATGAAAAGCGCCTCAAGGAGGCGACGAAGAAGAAGGAGCTCTTGGAACAAAATTTGCTTCACGTGAATGCGTCTTTGGGGGCGGCGGTCGCGGCGATTCGGAAGACGCAGGCGGCGATTCTCGATACCTCCGATTCTATCACGCGAGCGGCGCTTGAAATCGAACTCACCGATCAACAAATTCGATTGAAGCAGGCGATACTCTCCGATCTTTTGCGCGAAGCGTATCTCGGTGGATCGTGGTCGTCCGCCGATGTGGTGCTCGGAACGCAAACCGTGTCCGAAACACTCGACGCTTCGGTGCCGTTTGCGACAATCGGATCGCGAATCGGAACGCTTCTCGACGATATGGAACGTCTTCGCGCCGTGCGGGAGGAAGAGCGGTTCGCGTTTGAGGCGATGAAAAAAGAAACCGAAGCCGCGCTCGCCAAGAAAAACGCCGAAAAAGCGAATCTCGCGGAGAATCAGGCGGAAATTATTCAGGATGTCGCGGAACAGAATGCGACTATCGAAGAACTTCGAAAAAAACTGGACGATTTGAGGAATGATTTGAACACGCTTCTCGGCGAGAAGTACGATGCGAAAAACATCAAGGACGCGATTGAATTCGCGAGTAAAAAAACCGGTATTCGGGAAGGATTTCTTTTTGGCATGCTCTCGGTCGAGTCGCGTCTCGGCGCCTCGGTCGGCGGCTGTGATTACAAACAGAGTCGAATGAGCGCGTATCGACTTGGGATTTTCAAAGAAATCGCCGAAGAAATCGGGAAAGATTATCGGAAACTCAAAGTGTCGTGTCCGCCGAAAAGCTACAAAGGAACGGGGGGCGCTATGGGGGCGGCGCAGTTTATGTCGGATACCTGGAAGGGATACAAGAGCGTGATCGCGTCTCGGACGGGACATAATCCGCCGAATCCGTGGAACCTGACCGACGGCGTCATGGCGATGGCGTCGAAACTGGCGAATGACGGCGGAACGAAAGACGGGAATACCACGATTACGAGTCCCTGCACCAAGAAGAAGACGAGTGTCAAATGGGAAGTGTATGCTTCCATGAAGTACCTCGGCTGGTCGTGTTTCGCGCTCAACAACTATTCGAAAACCATTCAGAGTCTCTCGAAGAACTATAAGGACCTTTGACATGATTGGTGTCGGAGTAGAGACGCAAAATTTTTCGTCTCTACGATGTTGGGATGTGGTATAATAGAAGAAATCTGTCGCAATGAAAATAAAAAATCAACAACTCAAAGAATTTATTCTCGATTCCGATTTGGTGCCGGCGGAGTCGCTTGAAGTGGCGTTTCAGGAAGCGGAGCGTGCGGGAACGCTTTTGGGAACGATGCTTCTCGAGAAAAAACTCCTTTCCGAGACGGACCTTCAGAAACTCTACGCCTACATTCTTGGCATCCCCTTTATCGATCTCTCGAAAGAGGCGATTTCCTCCGACATTCTCCATATCATTCCGGAACCGATCGCGAAAAAATCACATGTGGTCGCTTTTGAAAAAGCGGGCGCCAATTTGAAGGTCGCGATGCTCAATCCCGACGATCTTCAAACGATCGACTTTATCAAAAAGAAAACAGGACTCAAAATCGTTCCCTGTCTCACTACCAAGGAGAGTATCAATCAGGTGCTTCGCCAATATGAGAAGAGTTTGAAGGCGGAATTCGGCGATATCCTCAATACGGGTGACGAAGGGGTGGCGCTTGAGACGTATGGGACGGAGCCCGATCCGGAGCAAAATCTCGAGAAAGTGGCGCAGGGAATTCCGGTGATTCGCGTCGTCGATACGCTCATCAAACACGCCATTTTGCAATCGGCGAGCGATATTCATATCGAACCCGAGGAAAAGGAAGTCCATGTCCGGTATCGCATCGACGGCATTCTTCATGACGCCATGACTCTTCCGCGCGATATCGCCGCGGGGATTGTGGCGCGTATCAAGGTGCTCTCCAACTTGAAACTCGATGAGCATCGCTTGCCGCAAGATGGTCGATTCAAAATCGAGAGCGAGGAGCGAAAAATTTCTTTTCGCGTGAGTATTCTTCCGGTTTTTGACGGTGAGAAAATCGTCATGCGTCTCCTCGATGAATCTTCGAAGGGTCTTACGCTCGAAAAGATGGGTTTTGCCGGACTTCCGCTCGAAATCGTCCACCGGGAAATCAAGAAGCCGAATGGTATGGTTTTGGTGACGGGACCGACCGGAAGCGGAAAAACGACGACGCTCTATACGGTGATGGATATTTTGAATACGGCCGAGGTGAATATTAGCACCGTCGAGGATCCGGTCGAGTATCGAATGCCGCGTGTCAATCAAACGCAGGTGAATACGAAAATCGGCATGACCTTC
>JAYRSG010000123.1:0-5066 GCA_041920175.1 Candidatus Moraniibacteriota bacterium
AAACGCCTCCGCCACTGTCGGCGCGTCATCGATCACGCCCCCTGCGAAAACCGAAGAAAAACCCGCGCCCAAAACAAGGAGCGCCAACATTCCCGCAAATACACCCGACATTTTCTTCGAAAACGACATAAGAAAACTCGCAAAAAAATATTACGCACGCGAAGATTGCAAAAATGAATTTTTTGAACGTCGGATCAGCATTCGTGAAACGTGTGAACCCCGATTTTTTCGGGGTGCAATCTGAGCAACCCCCTGTTTTGTTTTGCATTTGCTATAGATCGAACACAATAATCACCCCTCAATCTTTTGGTCTCCTTGAACCAATATCACTCCTTCTTCTCGCGCGACACGAATCATTCCCTCCGTAAATCCGCTTTTGCTAAAAAGAATAAACGACTCTTTTCGATCGTCGCGATTCCATTCTACCGCACGCGCTTTCTTTTTCAAATCATCAAAGACATTCGTCCCCACGGGCTTCGACGACCACTTGCACTCGCCAAAGAGAATTTCTTTCGTCTCCGGATGAATGCCGACCGCGTCAATTTCCGCGTTGGCATCCCACCACCGACCGACATACCGATACCGCTCCGGAAAGTTTCGTCGCACCCACTCGACGGAAATTTCTTCGTAGTTCCTCGCGAGAAGTTCGCCGATGCCGATTTTTATCGCCTTCATCGTTTCAGCGAGCCTTCCCTCTTCCAAAAGTCCCCGATTCCGAAAGACAAAACGAAACCAGAATTCAAAAAAATGATCCGAAATACCATAGAGCCCTTTCCGACTCTTTTCGGGAATCTGTTCGGTCACCGGTATATCCTTTCGGATGATAAAGAGCTCCTGAAGAACCGAAAGATACGCGGAAAGCGTCGCCTTGTCAAAACCAGTCGCGTTGGCGATTTCCGAAAATTTTCGTTTTCCCAGAGAAATCGCGAGAAGAATGGAAAAATAGTTTCGCGGTTCCCGAAATTCCTCCCGCAACAAAAAATCCACTTCTTCATACAAGAATTGCTCCCGCGAGAGCATGGTATCTTCCACAACCTTCCAAAAACGCTTCTTTGAGAGAAAATTTTTGAGATAGGTGATCGTGCCTCCGACCGCGGTAAAAATCATGAGTCGCTCCTCAAATGACTGCTTCGGGAAAATATGCTCGAAATCGGAAAAAGAAAATGGCTCGACAAGAATCTGCCCCGATCGCCTCCCATAGAGCGGCGCCCCATACACGAGCGTATGTTTCTCCATCATACCGACACTCGACCCGCACAAAATGAGAAAGACGGGAGAATGACTCAAATAGAGATCCCACCCCTTCTGAAAAATCGAGGGAATGGCTGGATCGGATTCAATCAAATAGGGAAACTCATCCACAATGAAAACCATGCGCCGCTTCTTCTCGGCAATATACCGAAAAAGCGCTTCCCAATCGGGGAACCCATATTCGGAAATCGTCTCGTCTCTAAAAAAAACGCCGACTTCCTGCGAAATTTTCTTCAACTGCGCTCTTGGATCAAGCCGCTCCGCCAAATGAAACACCGAGGGCTTATCTTTCGCAAATCGAAGCGTGAGAGCGGTCTTTCCGACTCGCCGCTTCCCATACACAACGACCAAGTGACTCTTCTTTTCTCGCCACCACGCCTCAAGCGCCCCAAGTTCCCGCTCCCGACCATAAAATTTCATAGTATAATCGTGATTAGTATAATCGTGTTTATACTAATGAGTATACCTCCCACAATACCCTTTTGTCAATCGGCGCGCCGCCGCTTCAGAAACAGCCTCGGTTCCGTCAAAACAGAAGCCCTTCGTTAAATTCTGTTTGAGTTTTGACAACAATTTCGGTCTTTTCTCAATCGAGAATAATCCCAAACCGACTGACCGACTGTTTGCGTATTTTCCCCCAACCTTCAAACCAAATTCACTTTTATATGAAAAAGCATAAAAAAATGAATTGGCTCTCCTTGCCTTTCCTCAAATACAACCCATCAAACCCTCATCTTCCATATTCTATCTTCCACCTTCCATATTTCTCATTCCCCCTTCCTCCTCTACAACCCATACTGTCTATTGCGTTTTCGAAGACGAATAACGACGACCACGCCGCCAATAATCAAGAGGAGTACGACAATTCCAACAACAAGAACAACCGCATCAGCACCTCCACCCGTCCCTCCCACACCACCTGTTGACGTTCCGGCAACCGGCGCAATTCCGCGCAACAGCACCTCCCCCGTCTTCGGATCGGTGAGAACATCGTTGTTCTGCTTCAACAGTTTCTTGGTTTCATCACTAAAGTTCACCGTCGTTCCGACGCAATCAGGAAGACATGTATTCATATTTTCTCCTTTTTCATATTCGCAAATGTCATTTTCATTACACATCACAAATTGCGAAAGATCATAGAAAAGAATAGGTGTATTCGATTCGTCCCGATACACCGCAAGCGACTTTGCAAAGCTGTAATAGGGGGTATTGAGAACAAACGTATTACTTTTCATTGTCGGATCAAAATTTTTCCGAATTATCTCTTCTCCAGTAGCAAACAAGAAAGCAATCGAGTAATTCCCGGCGGATTCCGAACTGGCAAATTCAAGAGGATTTACATCCTGATCCTTATCAACACTGATCGGAACACCACTCGATTCGTCAAAAGTTAAAAACTTTGTTTCCTGATCGTATCGAAAATGTATTTGATAAGCAGAGGCGTCTGCCTGGTATAGAGGAAAAAAACAAAAAGAAATCAGAATGAAAGAAATAAAGATATTTTTCATAAGGAAAATAAGGAAAAATACAAAACACTAAAAATTGCTACTTGCTGCAAGAGCCCGCATATTCCGAAACCCGATCACAATAATACTTTCCTCCCTGTCTTTCACCGCAATCATACCACTTTCCATTCACATTTCTCGGAGAAATATTGCAGTGATAACCACGATTGTAGCACCCTGCCAAACTTTTTAGCCCATCAATAGTACAGTCAATTCGTTTCGAAGAGTCATCAACACATTTCACATTATGAGAATTTTTGAATCCGGCAGCCACCTTCGCCCCACAGGCAATATCTTTGTTAATATCAGCCCTCATGGCTTCGCAGCTCGAAAACCCGCATATTTGCCTATAATTATTTGGCATTGTTTGAGAAACACCACACGCTCCCGTTGGTGAAGATCGGTTTGAGCAGGTTGTTTTCTCGGAATAGTGTTCACCCGCCTGCAATATTGCCATATAATCATTCGCGGGCATATATGTTTGCGCCTGGACAGCCGCTTTCACTTTTTCATCCTTGGCACAACCTCCCTCTCCGCAAGTAACCGTACCTCCTCCGCCTCCGGTATCGCCACCATAATTTCCTCCACCCGTCCCTCCCGCCCCCGTATACCTCGTCTGCGTATCGCAATTATATTCAAACCACTTTCCATTCGTTTTGAAAGCAAAACTCGCCGTATCCGACCCCAGAGCGCCATCCGCGAGGACCATGAGAATCACATTGATCGCGACCCATCCCAAGAGAACGATTGCGAATCCAACCAAGGCCGCCCAAATACCGCTCTTTGCCATACCGGTCAACTGCGGTTTCCCGGTCGAGACGATATAGAGGATCCCCATCGCCACCAACACCGCAAAGGCGATATACGTCATCACCATGAATATCCAGTCGGTGATATTTTGAATAAGGAGAAGAAGATGGCACAATGTGCAAATTTTTGTCTCATCATTCTCGGTACTTGGATCATCGCAGGTACGCCCACAAGGAACAAGTCCCGCATTCTCCGATCCGAAACATCGCGGCCCCTGCGAAGGATTCGATCCGGTCTGACAGCAAGTCTGCCCGGAGGGACAATCAAACTGACCAATCGGCGTCCCCGAACATGAAGTTGTCATTTCACAACTTGCATACCCTTGATCGACACACAACTCCTTTTTCTTACAACACTGCGGTTTCGCCGTATCGGTGCATGTCCCCGTTCCGCCAGCCTCATACCCGGATTCGGTCTCGCAATTAGCGGAACACATTTGACCCTCCGTGTCTTCACAGGTGCCGCCGGGACCGCTAAAATTTGCCGTTACCTGACGTTTCTCACTCATAACAACGGCACAGGTCGTCGTTCCGGACCCACTACAAGCACCGCTCCACCCGGTAAAAGTTGCACGAGCATTTGGCGTCGCCGTAAGCGTCACCGATGTTCCATTTTGGAAGCGTGCTGAACATGCCGTACCGCAATCTATTCCCGTTGGGCTACTCGTAACCCTTCCAGAACCATTTTTCGTTACAGTAAGCGGTTTATCCGATCGAAAAGCACAAGTATTCCCACTCTTCTCATGAGTGGCATCACAATAGTGTTCGCACTTCGGAGCCGATCCGGCTGGAACACTGCAATTTTCCGCCTCCGCCACAAGAACGCTCGGCGTATCAGCCGTAAGTCCGGTATTATCACTTGGACAAAGAAGGGAATACAGGGGAACATTCGTACACACCTGCGCATTCGCCGAAGGCGAACTCAAAAATACCCCGAAAGCGACAAGGGGAAAGACAAAGAACCCGACTTGTTTCCAGAAATGCATAGTGAGGAAGCAGTCAACAAACAATAATCAACAGGAAACAAAAAAACAAAAAATCGCTCAACCTCCCTCACCTCATTGATAATCAATCATTATTCCTTGCTCCTTGCTCCTTGTTCATTGCTCATTGCTTATTGTTCATTGCTCCTTGATTCATCTCCTCCCCAACTGATTGATCCGGGCTTCTCCCGTCGAAAGCGCCTGTTGCACCGTCGCTTCGCCCAAATTGACCGAGCGAATCATATCGCCCAATATCTTCTCGATGCTCTCCGGATCGGTCTGCCGCCAACTCCGCGCGATGAGATTGCCATCGGCAAAGGGTCCCAAGACGGGGTCAGTTCTCTGCTTCTCGATGAGGTCGCGGCGCGCCGCGGGGCGCTTGGTCTTCGCGAGATAGGCTTCCGCCGGATCGAACGTAGTCGGGAAAGTTTTGGTATTCCCCGTAAGTGCGTTTTGGAGCGTCACGGAGCCGGTATTGGGAAAAGCGGCATATTTCAGGAACTGCCAGGCCTCAAAAA
>JAYRSG010000124.1:0-3977 GCA_041920175.1 Candidatus Moraniibacteriota bacterium
AAATGAAACCACGCTGTCAAGCACCCGCTCCCCTCATACCAAATTACCCTAAAGTCTTCTATCATGCACGCCGAGACCGCAAAAAATAATTTTTCTCTCGTTTGCTCCGATAGAGAGATTTGAGTGAGCCCCGACTTTTTCGGGGTGCGGTCGAGGCAACTCTCAAGGGAGCAGAGATCAGGGTAAGTTGGCATCAAACGAAAACGGACGAGGGAACCCCCTCGTCCGCCAAAAAAACATCCGGAAAAACTATGGTGACGGGGTTTCCGGAAGCGTGGGGAGTTCAGGAGTCGTCGCAGGAGAAACCGGAGCGGGAAGCACGGCGGGAGTCGTCGAATCACTCTTTGCTTCCGCGGGAATTTCCGTTGGTGTGCTCACCGGAGTTTCGGAAAGAGAGGGCGTCGTCGTTGCAAGGTTTCCTTTCCCGCTCTCGACATTACCAATAAGAGTCTGCACCTGCTTCCTCGCTTCGACGTACTGGTCGCTTTCGCCAAGAACACCGGGCGCGTCCGGAATTCCCTTCTCTCCCTTCGATGGAGATGGGGCATCAAAAACGGCGAGAAGTTTTTTATAGGTCTCAATCGCTTTGTCCTTGTTTTTTTTCTTTTCGTATACAAAGCCGAGATTAAGAAGAACATTAATACTCTTATCGTTTCGCTTGAGCGCATCAAGAGAAACTTTTTCCGCGCGATCCAAGTCTTTCTCCGTGCCACGCACCTGAAGAATCCGAGCGAGATGGAACTGCACATCCGCGTTCGGACCGATTTTTTGCGCCTTCTCCAAATCCTCGATCGCCGCTCCGGCATTGCCGAGCGCCTCTTCGGTCAATCCCCGATTCAAATATCCGGCAATGAAGTCCGGCTTCTTTTCAATCGCGGTTGTAAAATAATCTTTTGCTTCATTCAAGAGATTATTTCGATTTTCCTTCTGATCGTCGCGATTCGCGAGCACGCGATTGATGAGTCCGAGCTTGACGTAAAAACTCGGATTTTTCGGTTCGAGATCGAGCGCGCGACGATACACGCTCCCCGTCCGCGCCAAAACTTCCGGATCCGATCCGGCGAGAAGACTCACATTTTCATAGATCTGCCCCGACACCTCGTGAATAAAGACGTCATTCGGCATTCGCCTCGTCGCTTCGTCAACAAGTGGAACCGCACTCCGCTCAACAAGGGTTTTTATGGTATCCAAATTGCGCTCCCCTTCGGGTTTGGCAGCTTCTTTATTGACGAGTGACATATACATTTGTCCCAAAGCCGCATAGTATCGCCCCTCGTAAGGGAAAAGCGAGAGTGAGCGCGCCATAAGCCCGAGCGCCTCATCATTCACCTCGGTCGCCGCAATACGACTCGCCCGCCCGGCATGGACATCGGCCAAAAACGCTTTCCCGATAAAAGCAAAGAGAAAAGCGACACCGGCGGAAACCGTCATGAAAGTAAAGGCAAGCGCCAGCGCGAATTTGGGCGATGCCTTAAGGGAAAGCCGGAGGGCATCATTTCCCTTTCCGCTTTCTTCAAGGAGAACCGGAATAGCAAGCGCCAAGAGGAGTGCTCCATAAACGAATGTCGGCCCTTCGATCGGCGTTCGGAAAAGAGCCGCCACGAAAATAAGTGACGATGCCCAAATGCCCAGCGAGAATATTTTGTTTCGTTCCTTTTCACGCGAAAGACTTACCAGGCCGAAACCGAGAAAAGAGAGGAGGAGGATAAGGAAGAAAAACCCGCCAACGACACCAATGGTCGGAACGAGCTCAAAGAAAAAGTTCCCACTTTGATAGAAACGAAAGTTATTTTGCAGTCCCGCATTGAGCGCATCCGGCTTGTGGAGCGAGAAATTATAACCATACGTCGCAGGACCCGACCCAACAATCATTCGCTCCTTGAGCGCCTCCTTGGCAATCGTCCATGACGATGACTGGTCGAGCGCCACTTCGGGAAGAATGGTCGTCTTCTTTGAAAGAAACGCATTCCCCTGATTCCCAATCATGAGACATATGAGCACCACCACAAAGAGCGCCATTGGCATCCAGTTGAGATGATCCCCAAACCGCACTACTTGCGCCAGAACATAAATGAGAAAAAACGAAACACCCACCAAAATGGGAAACCAGGGCGTAAAAGCGTACACCGCGAGGAGAATGTAGAGATCGAGTATGACACCGATGGAGAGCGTGCAAAGAAGCGTCCAAAACGCCCAATTCTTCTCCTTGAACCACTGAAAAATCGAAACAAAACCGAGAAGAAAAAGCGGAAGAAGCATCCCGAAGAAAAGCGTAAGCGATTTCATCGTCCCAAAAAGACTCAAGGGCGAATATTTAAGGAGCGCCTCCGGGAGGAAACGAATACCGAAAAACGCGAACGTCGTCCAGAGCGCAACAAGTGTCCCCGAGAGAAGAATGGCGCTCAAGAGAATTTGAAATCGCCGCACATTCACATGACTCGTGATGAAAAAATACGCAAGCGTAAGCGCCGTTACATTGAGAAATCCTTTCGACGGATCACCGAAAAATCCCCAGAGACTGTGCCATTTGTCCACCGAGAAAAAACACGAAATCCCAACCACCGCCCACACAAGAAGAAGCGGGAGAGCAAGCGGCGTATGTCGAATGCGAAGTTCACCCGTCACAATTCCCTTCGAAACCCATCCGATAAGCCCCAAGAGAAGCCAAAAATAGAAATACATTTGCTTTTCGAAGACGAGTCCCTGGAGCGTGAGTGACAGGAAAAATATTGGGAATCCGAAAAAAATCATGAAGAGACTCGTCGTCGCGACGCCATCCAGAAACCTCGCCGAGCGTGACGCGCGCTCGGATGAACCTCGAACAATCGTCTCATCAGAAGACCCTCGACTCGCGTCCGCTCCGCGACCAAAAAAACTGTGCATGCCCGGAGAAGGAGACGAAACGGGACGAGCCGACTCCCCCCCTCGAGGACCGAAATGAAAAGAAGTGTCTTCGCTCATAGAAAAATAGAAAAAGAAAATGAATTAATACGAATTACCCTGAAAACTTCTCTCATGCACGCCAAGATTGCAAAAAGTAATTTTTTGAACGTCGGATCAGCATTCGTGAAACGTGTGAAAAAAATTACTTTTTGCAATCTTGGCAACTCGGAAGGGAGAAGAGAGTAGGTTGGTATAAGACTCCTCAAAAAAAACGACAGTTCATTGTACCACGGAAAACAAAAAATGTTCAAAATCTACTCTTTCGTGACGCGGAGAATCTCCTCGATTGAGGTGGCCCCCAAAACCGCCTTCAAAAATCCGTCTTCCACCATGGTAAGCATACCAGCTCCCCTCGCCGCCTTTTCGAGCGTTTCCGATGTCGCCGATTCCATGACCAAACGACGAATATCACTCGTCATCTCGAATACCTCATAAATGCCGATACGTCCCCGATATCCCTCGTTGCCGCACTGATCGCAACCTTTAGCGCGAAAAAACGAGATGCTTTCCCAATCGGAAACACTAGCGAGCTTTTCCTTTACTTGATCCTCCTTCTTGAGCGATGTCAAAATTTCCGTCACATCAAATGTTTTCCCCAAGGTCGCCACTTCCGACTTTTTCATATGATACTCCTCCCGGCACTCGACGCACAAGCGTCGCACCAAACGCTGGGCGATCACCACATTGGTCGTCGAAGCGATAAGGAACGGCTCGGCGCCCATATCGATCATACGCGGAATGGCAGCCGCAGCGCTATTGGTGTGAAGCGTCGAGAGAACAAGGTGCCCCGTCATGGCGGCGTGGAGCGCGATTTCCAGCGTTTCTTCGTCGCGAATTTCGCCCACCATAATGATATCGGGATCCTGACGGAGGAGCGCCCGGAGCGCCGAAGCGAAGGTCATGCCGATTTTCGTATTCACCTGCGTTTGATTGACACGCGGCATTCGATACTCGACCGGATCCTCGACGGTGCTAATATTCACCTCGGCCGTATTCAAAATATCCATCACCGTATAGAGCGTCGTCGTTTTTCC
>JAYRSG010000125.1:0-3774 GCA_041920175.1 Candidatus Moraniibacteriota bacterium
CCTCATTTTCGTCGCCAACATCCTCACCTTTTCGCGCGGCGGTTATCTCGCTCTCGCCATCGCGCTCATCGTTTCGTTCACCTTCTTCTTCTCGCCGATTATCAAGAAATACGCGCCCGCATTTCTTTTTTCGCTCTTCATTCTCTTTGCCTTTGTGGTCGTACCCAATCCGATCACCTCGCGATTCTTCTCCTCCTTCGATCCCGCCGACCATTCGACGAGCGGCCGCCTCGTCATATGGAATGAAGCGACCAATATCATCGCCATGCACCCGATAACCGGCGTCGGCCTCGGCAACTACTCCAATACGGTCAAACCCTCCGCCCTCTATCGCGAACCGCGCTACGCGCACAATATCTTTCTCGACATCGCCGCCGAAACGGGGCTCGTAAACGGCATCGTGTTCTTCCTCCTCCTCGCCTTCTCAATCACCCGCGCGTTCAAATATTTTTCAAACCCACTCTCTCTCGCCGCCGGTTTTTCCCTCCTCATCTTCTCCGTCCACGCCCTCTTCGAAACCCCTCTCTACTCCGTCCACATCCTCCCCCTCTTCCTCGCCCTCACCGCCCTCATTCTCGCAACTCCCACAACAAAAGCCCCGCAAAAAACCAATCCTCAAATGTAACCTCCTCGCGCGGTCGCGCGAGGTCGTGACATTTTCTCCATCAACACAAAAACTCCCCGAACGTTCGGGGAGTTTTTTGAAATAGATCAAAAACCGCTTTTTTTCTCTTTCTCCATAATATTCCTAACGGAAAGACAGAGAAATCGGAGATCTTCTCCGCTATATCCCAAATAATCCGGGTGGTTTCCTCGCTCAAAATACGGGCGAATCGACTTTTCAAATTCATAGAAATCAAAACGCGTTGGGTCATCCCCGCGGGAAAGTCCACTAGCAACAGACGAAGCTTCCCTCGCTATTTCCTCGTCGCTTACCTTTCTTTTTTTACGATACTCGCGTTCTTGTTTCTCCTTCATCAATTCATTTTCCTCTTGCATCCGCTTCGTCTCTTCTGCAACTCTTTCTCGATAAGTTGCATCTTTTTTTTCTTTCAAAGCCACAACTCCCTGCCACAAGAGAAATAATTCTCGATTCGTCCATTTGTTTGAGTCATTCACGCCCAAAGAAGGAAAAAATTGATCAACATACGATCTATCTCCTTTTTCCAAATGATATAGTAAATCATCCGGCACACTACGTCTTCTCGCTCTATCCTCAACGAGCAATATCGCATTATCAAGGTTCTCTTGTTTTTCAGGAGACACCTTGGCTTCCATCGTTTCTCTTCCCGACGACTGCAAAACCCTCGAGATACTTTCGTTCGACATCCCTCCATGACTTTCCAATTGTTTCTCACTCCTCTCCAAAGTTGCTTCCGCGAGCTTTGATTCCCAATCGGGAATCCATTTATTTAAAAACTCAAGAGAAATTCCTGCTTTTTCAAATGCTTTTTTTGTGTCCATGATGAGCGTACCGTGATGAAAATAACCAGTCGATTCTCTTCCCATGTACTTTTCAACTTTATCGACAAATCCGCTCACTGCCGGATCATTGAGTTCGTTCGGCCGCGATTCTCTCTCATTGGCTCCCTGCACATCTTTCGTTTCTCCAGTTTCTACCCCCCCCATAACTGGAAATTTTTCAATCGACATAATTTCTGTGTTCGCGAATTAAAAAGGCTCTTTGCCTCCTCCATAATACAACAACCCTCATTCCTCGAGCAAATATCCGCTCGTCGCGAAACGCTTCATCAATGTAACTTCCACGCGCGACCGCGCGAGGTCGCGACATTTCTACATTCGTTTTCGGGGAAAATATCTTTCTTTCACGGAATTTTTCTCCTTCGCCCCTCCTGAAAAATCTTCCGAAAAAAATCTCTCATCTTTTCACGATCGCGCAAAGATGAGGAGTTCCAAAAAAGAAAATCTCTCAAAAAAACGCCGCGCTTTTTTTGAAGCGCGGCACAGAATTTGGGGGCGTTTTAGACAAGCCCCGTAAGGGCGATCCCCGATGCGACGAGGCTGCCCATGAGGAGCGCCCGCACCCACGCCCAAACCGTGGGTTCCGAATTCAGACTAGTGGCGGTGGCCACCCCAATGGAAAGGGCAATGAACTTCGAGTCCGACCACCCGGGATGCGGGAGAAGCACCGCCAAAAAAGACACCATCAACACCGCGACAAAAACAAACAGAGTCATCTTCTTCATTCCTCTTCCCTCCTCGCAATTTCAGTTTCGTTTCAAATTCATTCGAATACCCGATGCGTTGCATCCGATCCTCGAAAAATTGTTCGATATATATTTCCCTTCTCACCGCCCTCGAACGAATCGGGGGCAAAGTTGAATGGAAAAAATCGGGCGCGATTTGCTTTTGTGTTTTGCTTCTGATAGCATATTTTTATGAGCACCAAGCTTCAACAACTCAATCAGGCGACACTTCTCAAGCGCGTTCTCTCCGAACTCCGCCGGCTCCGCGCGGAAATGTTTTTGTTTTTGCCCTCGGAACGCCTCGATGATTTTCAAAACGCCGAAGAGATACGAGATTCCTACCGCCGCGCCGTCAAGAAGCACCCCGCTTCATATATTTCATTTCCATAGAAGAAAGTAACGCAATCCCTATGCAACATATTGCCTCTTCTCTCTATCGTTTGTTCTATCCGGCCAAAGACCCGGAAGCGCTGAAGCGCGCCTATAGCATTCCGGACACCATAGAATTTCAGTTTGAACTCCGACCTGACGGATGGATGGTGCTCACCTCCGAACAACTCCCCGGACTTATCACCGAAGGACGAAATCCCGAAGAACTTCTCGAGATGTTCAACGATGCCGTCCTTACCTATTTCAATGTTCCGCGACGCGACGCCGACATCGTGTTTCCCACAATTCAGCTCTCCGGCATCGGTACCGTTTCCCGCCGCAAAGCGCCCGCTCTCTCGCACGCCTGATCCGATTTCCCGTATATCCGTTATGGGTGAATATGACTTCAATCGTCGGGAATGCATCCGCGCACTCCTCTCGCTTGGGTTCCGGGAATCCTCCGCGCATCGCGGCAACCACGACAAGTTTTTGTCACCCTTCCGAGAAGCGCAACCGCCGTTTATCATGGTTCCCCGCCACCGAACACTCCACTGCCAAAAAGCGATTCTCAAAGAATTGAAACGTATGGGCGGCGATGATCTCGTTTCGCGTTTTCTCGAACTGATTTGATTTTCAAAAAACTTTTTCTCCTTTTTCAAAGAACCATTCGATCTGCCAGCCCTCAATTTTTTTGAGAACTGGATAAATCGGGGGAGACATCGGCGAAAGGTTCTTCGCGTTTGTCTCCCCGTTCGATTTTGGTTACACCGCACTTGCCTCCCTTGCCTTTTCACGAGCAAGGAACTCATCGATGCGGCGCAACCGTTCCTCGAGTTGCCGAAGCAGGCTCGTCACCTGCTCGATCGTCCAGATTTCCCGAGCGGATTCTTCCGCACTGGTCCCGAACCGGTCTTCCGTGACCTCGACCGTCCATGTCTCGTAGCTCCCGTCTCCGACGGGAGTGAAATGGCGGTAGGTTGCCCCTTCGCCTGCGCGACCCCAGTCCCACGCGTATGTGCATACGCGATGGGGGACGGTGATGGTGGAAGTTTTCTGCTCCGGATGCGGGTATCCGCACCCAGAGCAGTCCGGTTGTGGCATGCTCATGAGCATGCCACAGCGAGGGCAATGCCCCGGGAACAACTGGTTCATGGCTTTCTCCTTTTCAGAGTTCTCCGAATCGCACCCTGCGTGCCAC
>JAYRSG010000126.1:0-10829 GCA_041920175.1 Candidatus Moraniibacteriota bacterium
AAACTTCGCGCGCGGCTTCGCGTTTCGGTCGGCGCTTCGCAGGAGGAAGTCGAGCGACTCGCGCGCGAGGAGGAAACGGTGAAGAAGTACCTTGACAAGGCGACGATCCGGAAGGTCATTTTCGTTCCGGATCGATTGGTGAATTTTGTGGTCGGATAGCGTGGAGATGAGACATGATCGGTGAGGTTGAGAGAGATTTTCTTGAATCCGCTTATTCAGAAAGGGCGATTCACTTTGAAGAAGTCGAATTGCGTTCCGGACGCGTAGCTCCGTACTATGTACAGGTGTCTCGATTGGTGCGGGATGGTCGCGGACTTTCTCGATTTAAGGATCTTATTTTGGATGTTCTTGAGGAGCAGCGATTTATTCGCGGGGGTGAGTGCCAATTTGACGTGGTGTTCGGTCCCGCTTATGGAGGTATTTCACTCGCGATTCAAACCGTTGTTGGAATCTACGAAGAGTTTGGAATCAATATTCCTTGGCTCTCGAATAGAAAAGAGAAAAAACAACACGGAATTTCCAGGGCGGATGGTATATTTCTTGAGGGTACTTCCATTTCGGATTTTCGTCGGGTTCTCGTTTTGGAGGATGTTATAACATCGGGGGGAACTTTGCGGGAAACAATTGAGTTATTCCGGAAATTTCATATGACTGTTTCCGGTGTCATCGTCCTTTTCGATCGAGAGGAACGTGGAATAGGAGAAGACGCTCTCTCCGAAATCGGAGAAGTAACAGGGGCGCGGATACATGCCGTTTCTTCTTGTTCGGGGCTTCTCGAAGTTCTTGAGGAGCTCGGGATGCCCAACTATTCAAAAAAAATAGTGGATTATCGGGATAAATACGGATTTTTCCCAATCGGGTAAATCCATTGGAGAATGTCGGGATGCAGTAAATTGCATCCCGATTTTTTTATGACAAAATTTTTCTCATGTGTTACCATAGCGGAGTATTTTTGGTGATTTTCTTTCGTATGTATTCCATCCTTCCCAGCCTTATTTCTCTTGAGCGACCGCTCGTGGTGTTTGATCTTGAGACGACGGGACTCGTTCCCGGCGAGGACAAAACGGTGGAAATCGCGTATCAAAAAATATTTCCCTCGGGAGAGGTGATTGCGGCGGTACGACGCATGAATCCCGGGCGGCCGATTCCGAGAGATGCGACGGCGGTACATGGGATTCGCGACGAGGATGTGATGGCGGCGCCCACCTTTGCCAAGCTCTGTTATGAACTCTGGAGCGTTTTTGAGGGGGCGGATGTCGGCGGGTTCAACGTGTACGGATACGATCTCCCGTTTCTTCGGGCCGAGTTTCTCACGGTGGGGAAGAATTTTGATTATTCAAATCGGAAAATTCTCGACGCGAAGTATATTTTTCACAAATTCGCACCGCGCGATATTGTCTCTCAGCGAAATCTCTCCGCAGCGTGCCGGGAATACTGCGGGGAGATGCATACGAGCGCGCATACCGCTGAGGGGGATGTTGCCGTAACGGTCCGCATATTGGAGAAACAACTCGAACGATATCCGGAATTTCGGAGTTGGGATGCGATCATGGAACTTTTGGGACGGAAAAGAACCGCGGAGGTTCCGGCGACGTCGGCGCAACAGAAAGTGTCGGTCGGAACTCTTTTTTGAGGTGTCTGTGATATAATGAAAGGCGCGTCAGGTTCTTAGAATTTTTTTCCATGTCTTCGGATCATATTGCGTGCGATCTTTCGGGCAGAGAACGATGGATGATTCAGGCGTTTGCTTCGGTGAGCGACGCCATATTCGTTGTCGATCTTCACGGGTCGCTCATATTTATCAATCCGAAAGCGGCGACGCTCACCGGTTGGAACGAGGAAGAGGTGATCGGGAAACCGGTCGGCGAAATCGTGCGGTTTTCGATCGAGGACGATATTCAAACGGTACTCTCCTCGTCGCCCTACGCGCCTGTGGAATCGCCGCAGGAATTTACGGGGAGAATTTCGCTCGTCAAGAAAGACGGCTCGAAGAATCCTGTAAAAGGTCGAGCGCTTCCGTTTTCGGACGAAAAGGGGACTCGTTTGGGGACGCTCATCCTCTTGGGTGATGCGACTGTCGAACACCGACTCATTCAAGCGAAAGACCACTTTCTTTCGATTGTGGCGCACCAGCTTCGAACGCCCTTGGGGAGCGCCCGGTGGTGCATGGATCTCCTCCTCTCGGGCGATTTCGGAGAATTGTCGAAGGAGTCGCGCGAAGCGATCGTCAATCTCCATGCGAGCAATCAGCAGATGATCGAGCTGGTGAACGACCTCCTCGATATGGCGAAATTCAATCGGACGGGAGGAGTCGAAGAACCGGTTCTCGTTGACACACAGGAAGTGGTAGAAAATATTTTTCGATTTCTCGAGCTTGATGCACAGCGGCGTCGCGTGGTATTCGATATGAAGAGCGATCCCAATATGCCGAAACTCTTCGTGCCGCGGAGGCGTTTCTACGAGGTGGTGCGAAACCTCGTTTCGAACGCGGTCAAATACAGTAATCCCGGAGGACGCGTTTTGGTGGAAATGAAAACGTTGAAGGATCGATATCTTCTCTCGGTCAAGGATGATGGTATTGGCATTCCCGCCGATGAACAGCAGAATATATTTTCGAAATTTTTTCGTGCCAGCAATGCCGTTCATTTGCAGACTGAAGGTTCGGGATTGGGACTCGCGGTCGTGAAATTGTTTATCGAGGCGTGGGGCGGGCAAGTTTCTTTCGAAAGCATTGAAAAGAAAGGGACAACTTTTCGCATCGAACTTCCGCTCGAACAATCGCGTGAAAAAATCATTGAAAAAAACGCTGTCATTCAACAGCAATAGGACTTCCTCACTTTGATGCAGTTCGAGGAAAAACCGAGCAACGGAGGGAGGTGTATGCGGAATACTCCGAACGAGTAGCGCAGGTTTTGACGAAGAAATGCGCAAAGCGAGGAAGTCCTAAGCGAATTAATAATTAAAGACAGACGAGTATGACGGAAAACAGTCAATCAGTCGGCGGCGGCGAGGAAGCGCAAGAGAAGAAAACGGCGCTTCTCCTCGTTGCGGAGGACGATCAGTTTTATGCGAATCTCTATCGGACGAAGCTCGAGAAAGAGGGTTTTGGCGTTTTGGTGGCGTCGAACGGGACGGAAACGCTTGATCTTTTGCGGAAAAACAATCCCGATCTCATCATTCTTGATTTGGTGATGCCGGAAATGGATGGATTTGAAGTGTTGAAGAAGTTGAAGGAAGAAAAGGATCTTCGCGATGTTCCGGTCATCGTACTCTCCAATTTGGGACAACCGGAAGATGTCGAACGAGCGAAGGCGATGGGTATTTTCAAGTACATTATCAAGTCCAACGTTTCGATTCATCAGATGGTGGAGAGCGTCGAAGAAGCATTGAGTAGTGCTGCGGCGAAGGCTCGACAGTGAGGAAGTCAATTTTTTTCCGAAAAAAGCATGCCTATGGTGATCGATGAATCGTCGATTCTTCGACTCCTCGCGGAAATGCGCCTCGTTCCCGATGAGGCGATCGCCGTGGCGCGCGCCACGGCCAAAAAAAACGGTGTGCCGCTCCTTCAAGCGCTCGTTTCGGAAGGATATGTAAGCGAGCGGGAAGCGACCGAAATCGCGGGGGATATTCTCGGCGTTTCCGTGGTTCGCATTCCGGATATTGAAATTCCCGATCACGTGCTCCGAATGATTCCGCTCGTGGTTGCTCGCGCCCAGCGAATGATCGCGATCGCGTGCAATGAACGAGGACTCGCGGTTGCCATGGAAGACCCGACCAATTTCCAGGTCTGTGATTTTCTCGTGAAGAAAACGGGTATGCCGCTTCGCGTCTTTCTGGCGACGGCGTCGGATATCGAGCGGGGACTCAGTTTCTATACCAAGGATATCGGACGAACGTTCGATGAAATTATGGCGGAGCATGTGAAGACCGCGGAACATCGAACGAAAGAAGGTGGTGACGCGCTCGAGGCGCCGATTATCCGCATTGTGGACACACTTTTTCTCTACGCCTACCAAAACAAAGCGTCCGATATTCACATTGAGCCACGCGAAAAGGACGCGCTGGTGCGTTTTCGCATCGACGGCATTCTCTATGACGTACTCTCTTTTTCGAGTCGTATACAGACCCAGGTAGTGGCGCGCCTCAAGGTGCTCTCTCGTCTCCGCACCGACGAGCACCAGGCGCCGCAGGACGGGAAAATTCGGGTGCCTCTCGAGGGGAGCGAGACGCCGATTGATGTGCGTCTCTCGGTGGTGCCGACGACGGACGGGGAGAAAATCGTGCTCCGACTTCTCGCCGAACATGTGCGTCGTTTTTCGCTCTCGACGCTCGGGCTTTCTCCTCGCGATCTTACGAAGGTGACGGAAGCGTATCGGAAACCCTATGGCATGATTCTTTCGACCGGTCCCACCGGGAGCGGCAAGACGACGACGCTCTACGCGATTTTGAAAATCCTCAACAAGCCGAATGTGAATATTATGACGATCGAGGATCCGGTCGAGTATGATATGTCGGGCGTCAATCAGATTCAAGTCAATCAGCGTGCCAATCTCACCTTCGCTTCGGGACTCCGGAGTATCTTGCGACAAGATCCCAATATCGTTTTGGTGGGCGAAATTCGAGACGAGGAAACCTCCGGTATCGCGATCAATTTGGCCATGACGGGACATCTGGTGCTCTCGACGCTTCACGCGAACGATGCCGCGACGACGGTTCCCCGTCTCCTCGATCTCGGGGTCGAGCCGTTTCTTATCGCGTCGACGGTGTCGGTTATCGTGGCGCAGAGACTGGTGCGGAAGGTTCACGAACCGTGTCGTGTGAGCGAAGAAATTTCTCTTGAATTTCTCCACAAGGAATTGAGTGAAGAATTGGTGCGAAACGCCTTTCCGAGGATTGTGTCCTCAAAAAAAGAAACGGTTCGAATGTATCGCGGGAAAGGCTGTTCCCTGTGCCACGGGAGCGGCTATGCGGAGCGAATCGGTATTTTCGAAGTGCTTTCGGTGGATGAGTTGGTGCGGCATGCCATCATGGAACGGGCGACGGCGAGCGAAATTCAGCAGATCGCCAAAAAAAACGGTATGCGAACCATGATCGAAGACGGTATCGAAAAGGCGCGCCAGGGAGTGACGACCATAGATGAAGTCATTCGTGTCGCGCGAGAGTAGGGCACTCAAATTTGGCGCATTTCTTCGTCAGATGTTCCGGTGCTCGACACTGTATGTTTACATACAGCTTACTACGCTCCTCACATCTTCCTCGAACTGCACTCAAATTTGCGCGCCCTAAGGAATTTCAAAACACCTCACTATGTTTTCTTCTCATATTCGACTTGCCGACCGGGTAATGTTTGCGAAGCATCTTTCCATGATGCTCAAAAGCGGGATTTCGCTTCCCGAGGCGCTTCGCGTTCTGGAAATGGAAACGCGTGCGACGGCGTTTCGGAAAACACTCCTTCGGATTTGCGAGGATGTCGAAAGCGGAAAAAAACTTGCCGGGGCGCTCCTTTCTCATCCCAAAGACTTTGATCCTTTTTTTGCGAGCGTGGTCGAAGTGAGTGAAGAGTCCGGGACGCTTGCGGAAAATTTGGAATTTCTTTCCAAGCAACTTTCCAAAGAGCATGCGCTTCAGAAAAAAATACAGAGCATTCTCCTCTACCCGTCGCTTATTCTCGGCGTGGCGGTGGTGATGGGAAGCTTCATTAGCATTTTCATTCTGCCGAAACTGCTCGATTTGTTTGCGTCGCTCGATGTTGAGCTTCCGCTTTCGACACGAGCGCTTCTTTGGTTTGCGGCGCTTATGAAGGCGCATGGCATCGTGATACTTCCCTCGATTGCAGCGGTCGTGATTGCGCTCCGATTTCTCGTTCAGGTGAGAGGGATTCAGCCTCTCTGGCACCGATTCCTCCTGTCGATTCCGGTTTTGGGACCGTTTTTGCGAGCGGTTTCGCTCGCGCGGCTTTTTCGCGGACTCGGCATTATGATGAAAAGCGGACTTCCGCTGGTGCACGCGCTCGGTGTTGAAGAGCGAAGTCTCAAAAACATCGTTTTTCGGCGCTATGCCCGTATGTTGATGGATGGCGTCGCGACCGGCACGGAACTCTCGACGCTTCTTTCGCGTCCGGAATTTCGGCATGTACCGCCTCTTGCGGTCAAGATGGTGGCGGTTGGTGAACGAACGGGCAAGCTCGATGAGAGTTTTTTCTTCTTGAGTCGATTTTTTGATGAAGAGGTGGACGCGATCGCGCGACGATTCTCAACACTCCTCGAGCCGGCGCTCCTTTTTATCATTGCCGGCATTGTGCTTTTTATCGCGCTTTCCATTATTACTCCCATCTATTCGCTCACCGGCTCGCTCCAACGGTAGGGCACTCAAATTTGGCGCATTTCTTCGTCAGATGTTCCGGTGCTCGACGCTGTATGTTTACATACAGCTTACTCCGCTCCTCGCATCTTCCTCGAACTGCACTCAAATTTGAGTGCCCGGGGGAAATCTTCGCCTGTTTTCTTCATCTATGAATTCCCGCGGATTTACCATTATCGAATTTATCTTGATGGTCGCGATCTTCCTCATGCTTGCGGGGATGGCGCCGGCGTTTTACGGTCGATTCCTCCTCCAAGATGCCGTCGCGGAGACAGCGGACCGTCTCGCGTTCTCACTCCGGAGCGCGCAGGGATACGCTCTCTCGGGAAAAGAGGGCGCGCCCTGGGGGGTCGCGCTCGACGGGAGTTCGATTGTGCTTTTTCGCGGCGCGAGTTTTGCGACGAGGGACCCGGTATTCGATAGAAAAGTTTCCGTTCCGGCCAGCGTTTCGATCGGCGGATTTACGGAGACCGTTTTTGCTCGCGTTTCGGGCGCTCCCGATGCGCCCATAGTTGCGTCCATTACCGCTTCCGGCGGCGTCTCCCGAACGATCCGTATGAATGCGCTCGGCGTCGTCGGTCGAGAGTGAACCCGGATTCTTTTCGATGTATTCCCAGAAGGCATTCCATTCGCCGTCATCGCGAATGACGCGTTCGTAATAATTCCGGTGCCAGGGAACATTGGCGCGGGCATAGGCGCGGCACCATTTTGCCACACCAATTTTGAACCCGCGTACAGCGATGTTATTTGCCACTTTCCAGAGAGGGGTTTATAATCAAATCAGAACCGGAAGTCCTATCCTCTTATACCTCTAGTTCCAATCATATGAAAAAACTACAAAAAGGTGACCGATTCGCTGTCCTTCTCCGATCGAAAAAGACCGTGTTTTCCACCAAAGACATCTTCCTCCTCTGGGGTGGAAACAAACAAAAAACAGTTACGAGGCTTATTCATTATTATGTGAAGCGCGGCGAACTTCGTGCGCTCCGTCGAGGGCTCTACGCCAAAGATGCGGACTATAATCCTCTCGAACTCGCCACCAAAATTTTGACGCCATCCTACGTAAGTTTCGAAACCATCCTTGCTCGCGAAGGCATCATATTTCAATACTACGAGCGAATATTCGTTGCTTCTTATGCGACGAGAGATGTTCTCTGTGACGGACACGAATATTCCATGAGGAAGCTCCCAAGCGCTCTCCTTTCGGATCCGAGTGGTATCGAGAACAAAGACGAATGCACGCTCGCTACCAAAGAGCGCGCGTTTCTTGATACGCTCTTCACGCATACGGACTACCACTTTGATAATCTTGCGCCGCTTGATTGGGAAAAAATTTTTGAGATGCTTCCGATGTACAAAAATGAACGAATGACGAAACAAGCGAAAGCGCTCCATGTCAATTTCCTCTCGAACCAATAATACCGCACCCGTATGACCCTCAACACTTCGCGTCACCGAACCGTCATGCTTCAGATTTTGAAAGACATCGCTTCCGACGCGACCATTTCGCCGTATATGGGATTCAAAGGCGGCACGGCGGCGTACTTGTTCTACAATCTTCCGCGCTTTTCCGTTGATCTCGATTTCGATCTTTTGGATGAAACGCAAGAAGACACGGTCTTCGAACACGTGAAGCGCATCGTTTCGAAATATGGAACACTGAAGGATGCGCGGAAGAAACGCTTCAACTTGTTTTTTCTCCTCTCTTACGAAGATGCGGAACACAATGTCAAAGTGGAAATTAACCGTCGAATGTTTGGTTCTCGCTTTGAAGTGAAGACGACGCTCGGTATTTCTCTCCTCGTCATGACGCAAGAAGACATGTGCGCCAACAAACTGCTTGCTCTGCGAGATCGAGTTGGCAAGACAAGCCGCGATATTTTTGATGTGTGGTTTTTCCTCTCAAACCGGTGGCCAGTCAACAAAAAGCTCATCGAAGAAAGGGCGGGTATACCTCTCTACGAGTTCATACAAGAATGTATCGATGGGCTCGAAAAGAAAAGTAGCCGAAATATACTGGACGGCGTTGGGGAACTCTTGACCGAGAGCCAAAAGGATTGGGCGCGAGCGAAACTCAAAATGGAAACGCTTTTCTTGCTTGGCGTGCTCCTTGAAAACGCAAAAAACAATTCGTAAAGTCGCCTTGTTTTCATGCTATAATTCCTCCATACATTCCAAAACAAAACCTGGGCGTTTTTTCATATGGACAATCATTCTTTTTTCCATCACCCTTGGTTCAGAGCTCTATTTTTGGTCTGACAAAAAATTTGAGACCCAAGCGGGAACGACGACGAGCGCGCCAGAAACTTCCAATACCTGGGCTTCGACAAGTTTGGTGAGTTATTGGAAATTAGTACCACGTGACTTTACGAATCCTCGGGCTAAAGCAAAGGTGTGGATGAAAAACATGTAAAAGCCGACGACTTTGCATGCTTTCGGCTTATTATGCTATGATTTTCGTATCAATATGAGACGAAAACATATGGAAATTGAGCCGATTTCCCCCAAAGAACATGCCATACTTCGGTGTCTTCTCGAAAAAGAGTCCCTTTCCTCTTCCGAGATTCGGACGCGACTCTCGAAGGGAAACGACAATATTTCGCCTGCAACCGTGAAACGATTGCTTTCACGTCTTGTGATGATTGGCGTCGCAGGGACGAGCGGGGCGGGACGAGCGACTGCGTATCACATTCTCGTTCCCGGTCGGGTACGTGCCGATATTGACGCTCATGCCTATTGTGAGGTTGAGCCGGATCGTCGATTTGGGAATACGGGGTACACTTTTGATCTCTTTCCCGCTTTGCCGGCGGACATTTTTTCTCCTGCCGAGATCGTCCTCTTGGAGAACGCCACTGCCGAATATCGAGAGCGAACGCGAGATATTCCGCCTGACCTTGAAAAGAAAGAAATGGAGCGGCTCATCATCGAACTTTCATGGAAATCATCGAAGATAGAGGGAAATACCTATACTATTCTCGATACCGAAAAACTGCTCCTCGAAAACAAAGAAGCTTCCGGGCACGACCCCCGAGAGGCGCGAATGATTTTGAATCACAAGGATGCTTTTACTTTTGTACGCGAACAATCGAGGCGATTTCAAATGCCGACGAGGGCGGATGTTGAGGAATTGCACCGAATTCTTGTGAAGGACTTGAGTGTTGGATTTGGGTTGCGCGGGAAACCGGTCGGTATCACGGGATCAAAGTATCGTCCCCTCGATAACGCCTATCAGATTCGCGAAGGACTGGAAGCGCTCCTCCTCGCGATCGCTCGTATGACAACCCCTTTCGATAAGGCGCTTCTTGCGATTCTTGGTATCAGTTATCTTCAACCATTCGAGGATGGCAATAAACGGACGGCGAGACTCTTGGGAAATGCGATTCTTCTCGCTTTCGATTGCGCGCCGCTTTCGTATCGAAGCGTGGAGGAGGGCGCGTATCGGGAAGCAACGCTGGTTTTCTACGAACTTCATTCGGCGGTTTCGATGAAGCGAATCTTTATCGAACAATATGATTTTGCCGCACGAAACTATCTGGTAAAAAGAAAAGAAGTTTGAAAGAACGTGTTTGGTATTGCTTGTATCCGTACGGGCGTTCTCCAATCGGCGGGCGTCTCGACAATTTCGTGCTATACTATTTTCATTCATTTCAAAACAAAACCTGTGCGTTTCTTCACCTGGATTTTTATCACTCTCTTCCTCGCTCTCGGTGCGGGGTTGTATTGGAAACACCAAGGACAGAATGAATCAAAAGCCGGAACGACGACGAGTGCGCCGGAAACTTCCAATACCCGGGCCTCGACGGGTTTGGCGAGCCACTGGACTTTTGATCGGGAACATATTTCCGGGACGACCATCACGGATCGCGTGGGGTCCAACACCGGCACCTCGAGCGGGAGTCCTACGGCGGCTATCGGCAAATTCGGGCAGGCGCTCGATTTTGACGGGAGTGACGATCATGTGAATGTCACTTCCGCCGCCTCGCTTGATATAGACGCGACGGAAGATTTTAGTCTTGCGGGGTGGTTCAATCGCGACACGTTTGCAAGCGATCACACGATTGTCGCCAAGCGAAACGGGCAGGCGGATACCGATGATGGGTATATCGTCTACATAGACGATACGACCGATCAGCTCATTTTCGCCCTTTCCGATACGGCGGACACGGATACCTACAGCGTCGCTTCGACGGCCACCTTCACCGCCTCCGGCTGGCATCACTTCGTCGTCGTGTGGGATCAGGATTCCGCAACCGGTACCGAGGTCTATATCGACGGTGCCGCCAGTGGAACGGATACGGGCACGATTGCGAATGTCGGCGACCTCACGGAAGCGGTTGATTTTCGTATCGGTTCCGAATCAGACGGTGGGTCGCGCTTTGACGGGAGACTCGATGATATTCGTTTCTACTCAACCGCGCTCTCGGCAAGCGATGTCTACCAGCTCTCTACCGCCGGGACGGCGACGGTGA
>JAYRSG010000127.1:0-1871 GCA_041920175.1 Candidatus Moraniibacteriota bacterium
AAGAATGGATGGCAAAAAAAGTAGCAAGCACGCGCGACTGTGCAAGCTCGCTACTTTTGTTTTGAGCGTTTGAAAACTTTTTCGGTTTCTCCATCAACCAATCAAGGAAAGGAGCGAGCTTGCGCGGTCGCGCATATATGCTACATTGCGCGTATGAGAAATTTGGGACCGATACAACAGAAAGCGCTCCTTCTCCTTCTGGGCGGTTTAGCACTCGGGCTTTCGGGGTCGCCGACTCGGTATTTTCGTATACTGGGAGTGATGCGAAAGGAATGGAGCGATATCAATCGTCGGAGCTTGAGCCGATCAATCAAAGGTTTGTACCAGTCGAAACTGGTAACGGAAAAGCGTCGAGCGGACGGATCCATCTTGCTGGTATTGACTCCGGAAGGGCGTCGGCGCGCGCAGCTGTTTCAGAAGAGAGATATCGAGATTGCTCGACCGTCGCAGTGGGATGGGCAGTGGCGAATCGTGCTCTTTGATATTCCCGAAGAGAAAAAATCTCTTCGGGATGTTTTCCGTCGGCACTTGCAGAAAATTGGCTTTCGAGAACTTCAGAAGAGTGTCTTCATATTCCCCTATGAATGCGAACGAGAGATTGCTTCATTGTTGCGTTTGTACGATGCGGAAAAATATTTTCGTTTTATTCTCGCTACCACAGTGAGTTACGAACGCAATTTGAAAAAAAATATTCTCCCTCAAAACTTCGAAAACACAAAAGTAGCGAGCATACGCGACCGCGCAAGCTCGCTACATTCTGCTTTCCGGAGTTGGCTGATGAGAAACTCGAAAGTTTTTAAGTGTAAAAAGAAATGTGGCGAGCACGCGCGGTCGCGCGAGGAGGTTACTTTTGCGAAGAGAATGTAGGGCTACGATATTGACAATTTTTGCTTTATGTTCCATCTTGGTATGACCATCGATGTTGATGGTACGCTGATTGGTTCCTTAATTTTCAGGAGGGGTAAACCATGTTCAGGCTGAAAAGTGAACAGGCAGAGCTGATAGTTTCCTTTTTGCTGAGTTGTTTGCGGGATGTTATTCATCAAGATGGAAGTAATCGTGCGCCAGCCGAACTTCTTGGCGATGTGTTAGTTGGAATTACCCTACGTTCATCTAAAGAACCTTCTCGTTTTTGTGAGGGTATAGTGGAAGTTTTGGAAGAATTTTTTTTGGGGGTGATAAAGAAACTTCCAAAAAATGAGATTGTTAATGCAGATGAGGTGATGGGGATAGGCGCATTTGTCGCCGAGAGGATGGTTGATAAACTGAAGAGTGTAAGTATTCTTGGTTTACGAGATATTCAGACTGAAGAGAAAAGGAGGAGAAAAAATCCTGTTCTCATGTTTCAGTATCTGAATACTCGGCTCGAACAAGAGCGGTCTCGTGGTTTTGCTTCGGCCCAAGATCAGACAATAAATGAGATTGCTCGTCTTGTAAGGAAGCATTCGGAAATTGTTGCTCCAATGCCTATTGAGGAGTATCTCGATATTTTAAATAAGGAAATGCAAAGGCTTTGGAGATCCTTGTGATCGTGTGATTGTTCACGAAAGAACTAAAACGAACGAGGAAAGGATACCCGTTCGTTTTTTTTATGTTTCTTTGTCATCATCGAGACGAGGATGGGGACGATGAGGAGGGTGAAGAAGGACGAGACGGCGAGGCCGAAGATGACGGCGGTGCCGAGGGCGCGCCAGAGGGCGTCGGAGAGAGTGATGGGGATGAGTCCGAGAATCGTGGAGAAAGAGGTGATGAAGATTGCTTCGATCCTGGATCTTCCGGCGTCGATAATTCCTTCATCGAAGTTGAGTCCGCTCTCCCAGTTGAGATTTATTTTGTCAATCAGAATGATGGCGTTTTTGACGACGATGCCG
>JAYRSG010000128.1:0-6321 GCA_041920175.1 Candidatus Moraniibacteriota bacterium
GATGAAAAGCAAGACTCCGACCGTGCTCCACGTCGAAGTAACGATCAAAAAGTTCGATATCGAGCACCCGACCGCCGCCCGAAGCAAGTATCACCCTCTCCATATCGGTGACCAACATCCGATTCGAAATGAAACACGAGAGATCACGCAGAGTTTCAGGATACTTTCGAATGGGAACATACACCCTCACTTCTGAAATCAATTCCAAGAGTTTCCGCACATCGAGTTCGAAACAGGCGACTCGTCCCGCGACATCGAATGATTTCCCGACCACAGGATGAGCTTCTCCGATCGTTCCCAAGGAAACTCCTCCCGCACCAATCACTTCTGCCGTCCGTGTCGGATGCCAGAGCGATTCGTCTCCCGTTCGCGGACGAAATGAAACAGAAACGCCGACTGAATTCAAGAGACGAAATACTTCGGACTTCAAAGAAGCAAACGCACCATCGTTTTTGACCAGAGAAAAAAAGAGTGCACCCGAAAAAAATCTCGACTCTCTCGGTTCCCCACTCATCGACTCATACACTTTCCCACATTCGAACAATCGAATATTAGGGAAACGCCGCCGATTGAACGCGACATTTTTGAGGAGTCCCGGAATGAGTGAGACACGCACAAGCGCCTGATCGGGATTCAGAGGATTCTCGAGCGCGAAGTGCCGATCATCAGAAAGATGCGCGTGCGCCGCATCGGTCTCGCTATAAAAAGAATAGTTATACGTTTCGACGAAACCGTTCGCCGCCATATGGTCCCGAAGCGAAGTTTCGAGCGCCCGCACAGGATCATTCGCCATGGATGAGAGAAGGAATGTCGGCGCCTCGGCGGGGATGCGATCATACCCGATACTTTTCCCGATTTCTTCGGCGATATCCGCCGTCGATTCGACATCGAGACGAAACGGGGGCGGCGTCACGGAAAAATTTTTCCCCTTTTCGACCACTCGAAATCCGCGAAGTTCGAGCGCTTTCTTCATTTCCCTTTCCGATACTTCCGTTCCGAGAAGTGTCTCGATATCGGGAAGAGAGAAAACAACCGGACTCACCTTCGGAAACTTCCCCTGCTCATCAACAATACCGAGAATTTCACCACCAACAAGGTGAGTTATAACATCGAGAAGCCGCACCATCGCTCGCTCGGTGAGATCGGGAGAAATCCCCTTCTCAAACCGAAATGACGCGTCACTCTCAATGCCGAGCCGCGTTCGCGTTCGTCGAATGGCAGCCGGATCGAAATGCGCCGCTTCAAAAAACACGTTTTTCGTTTCGGACGTCACCGCAGAGTCCGCACCCCCCATGATGCCGCCCAAAGCTATTGTCTTTTCTCCATCCGCAATCACGATATCTTCATTTCCAAATTCATATATTTTCCCATCAAGAAGCATGAGTTTCTCTCCCGATTTCGCAAACCGCGGTCCAATCGTTTTGTTCTCGTCACCCGAAAGCGTGTCCCAGTCAAACGCGTGAAGTGGCTGTCCCAGCTCAAGCATAATGAGATTGGTCGCATCGACCACCTGATTGATGGAGCGCATGCCGAAAACACCGAGCCGATCGACGAGCCACTGGGGAGACGCACCAACAGAAACATTTTTTACCAAGACACCGATATATCGGAGACTTTTTTCTTCCGCGCCGAGCAAAACCGTAAATGGAACTTTCCCTTTCGTCTCCGGCAGTTTCAATCCATCATAATCGTAATCAAATTCGCGCCCCTCAAGCGCGGCAATCTCACGCGCGAGCCCCACGTGCGAGAGACAATCGTGCGCCCGATCGGGAAGAATTTTCACATCGAGCACGAAGTCCGACGAATGCAAAACGTCGGAAAGCGTCTTCCCGACTTCCGCGGTTTCCGAAAGAACGAGAATGCCGTCATGATTTTCTCCGAGCTCCAGTTCTTTTTCGGAGCAAATCATTCCCTCGGAATGAACACCCCGAATCTCCGTCTCTCGAATTTCCATACCATTTGGCAGTACGGCACCGGGAAATGCAACTGCTACCTTCTGTCCTATCTCAAGGTTCGGCGCGCCACACACAATCGTTCGTTTTTTCCTTTCGCCAAGAGAAACGCGCGCCACGCGCAACCGATCCGCGTTCGGATGTCTTTCAATCGAAGAAACAGACCCGACAAAAACGTTTGAAGCGGAAAACCCGACCGGCGTTACTTCTTCGACCTCAAACGCCCGCAAAGTCAAAAACTCCGCAAGCTCCTTGGGAGATTTCTCGGTACCGGATAATTCTTTGAGCCAATTATAAGAGAATTTCATATTCAAAACTGATTCAAAAATCGCAAATCACCGCTTTGGAAAAGGCGAATATCGGGAATTTTGTATTTCATCATCGCGAGACGATTGGTGCCAAAGCCCCAGGCGAATCCTTTCCATCGGTCGCGTTCGTATCCGGCCGCCTCGAAAACTTTCTGATTCACCATCCCCGCGCCGCCAATTTCAAGCCAGCCTGTTCCATGGCATGACGAACAGCCTGCACCGCCACACATCGTACAGGCAATATCGAATTCAAAGCCTGGCTCGACAAACGGGAAGAAACTCGGACGAAGCCGAATGGCGGTATGCTTTCCGAAGAAACGGCTGAAGAAAAGTTCCGCCACATATTTGAAGTGTCCGACGGATACAGTGGTATCGACGAAAAGCGACTCGAATTGATAGAAGGTGTGCTCGTGCGACGCATCGGTCGCTTCGGATCGAAAAATCCGCCCCGGCACGATAATCCGAAGGGGCGGCGTGTGCGTCTCCATATACCGCACCTGCACCGGCGACGTATGCGTTCGTAGAAGAAGTCTCCGACTTCGGTTGTTCGTTGTTCGTTGTTCGTTGTTCGTTGGTTTGAGCCAGAACGTGTCTTGCATATCTCTCGCCGGATGATCCGCCGGGACATTGAGCGCGTCGAAATTATAGAATTCCGTCTCGACTTCGGGACCATCGGATATATCAAACCCAAGCGATCGGAAAATATCGCAAATTTCCCGTTCCACCCGCGTTGATATATGAAGGTGCCCCACGGGAAGCGCTTCGCCCGGATCCGTCACATCGATCCATTCTTTTTCCGCATCGAAGCTTGCGCTTTCGAGACGAAGTTTCGCTGCCTCATACGCCTCGGAAATTTCGCGCTTTATTTCATTGGCACGACTCCCCCGCTCCCGACGCTCATCGGGAGAAAGCGAAGACAAGCTTTTCAAAAACTGCGTAAGCACGCTTTTCCGTCCCAGAAATTCCACCTGCCGATCTCGGAGCTCATCAAGTGTCTTCACGCCTTCAAAGGTCGAAACCGCCGATCGTCTTAACTCTTCCAATGTGTCCGTATTCATATAGCCCCATTGTAAGCGGAGCACTCTCGACTGTCAAAAAAAATCGCCCGAAAGAGAACGAGTTCCCTTTGGGGCGAGCAGTTAACAGAATTAATGAAGAATCACCTTCCAATTTTTCGGCATTTGTGCCGAAGAGGAATAATCGTGTTTCCGAGAGGATATACTGTGATGATACCGCCATCTTTATATATCCCATTTATATCAGGAGCAACAACGAATTGTTCATTTCCGATATAAATCGAGAATCTGCCCTCCTCATCAACACGTCTTCGCGTCCCGGACAACCCTTCCCGCAAAAGCTTTTCGGCATATGCCCGTTTCTCTTCCTCCGTCTGACAAGAAAATATTTGAAATTCTCTAGAGGGAAGAATATTCAAGGCATTAAGGTAGAACAACAACTTATCAATACAGTGGCGTGTCAGCCTAACATATTCAGAAAAATTTTCATCTGCAAAAAAATTTGATTCCACGGAACACCTCCTCTGCAAACACACAAAAAGTGAAAGAACTAAAAAACCACGCGGACAAAATCTTTTTTGCCGCACTTTATAATCGCAGGTTTTTCTTTTTTCGTCAACACGGCTTCACGGTCGAGTATTCTCTCGCCGTCAATCTCGACACCGCCCTGCTCTATCTTCCGCCGCGCATCGCCCTTACTTGTGGCAAAGCCTTCTTGGACCAGAAAATCAAGCAAACTCATATCAGCGGAAAGCTTCACCTCCCGAATATCCTTCGGAATTTCATGCTTTGAAAATGTGGCGATGAAATACTCCTCCGCCTCGTGCGCCACTTCTTCACCGTGGTATATTTTCACGATTTCCCGCCCCAGCCGAAGTTTCGCGTCGCGGGGATTCTCGGACTTCATAATAGTTTCGATTTCTTCTATCGGCACACGCGTGCAGTGAACAAAGTAGCTCTCCAGAAGCTCATCCGGAACACTCATTATTTTCCCGAACATCTCATGTGGCGCGTCCGTCAGATTGATCGTATTCCCCCAGCTTGAGCTCATCTTGCGTCCATCAGTTCCAAGAACAAGATTGGTTGTCAAAATATCCTGCGGCGATTTGCCGAATCTCTCCTGAAGTTTCCGCCCCGCAAGGAGGTTAAAGCGCTGATCCGTGCCGCCCACCTCTACATCCGCCCGCACTTCGAGACTGTCATGCCCCTGCATCAAGGGATACAGCATTTCGCGAAGCGAGACACGCTTCCCTGTATCAAGGCGCTTCTTGATATTTTCGCGCGCAACAAACTCCGCCACGGAAAAGGCATCCGCTTCCTTTCCAATTTCCCCGAATGTTAGTTTCGAGAGCCACTCGGAGTTTCGGTGAGTTTCCACCTTCGATATATCGAGCAGTTTCCCCGCTTGCCCCGTATAGGTTTCCAGGTTCTTTTTCACTGTTTCCTCCGACAACATCGGCCGCTCCGACTCCTTGTCACTCGTATCTCCGATTTGACCCGTAAAATCGCCGATAATGAAAACAATCATGTGTCCGAGTTCTTGAAAGTCGCGAAGCTTGAGGAGCGGCACCGAGCGTCCCAAGTGAATATGCGGACTCGTCGGATCAATGCCAAATTTCACTCGCAATTTTTCACCAGAAAGCAGTCTCTTTCTCAAATTTCCCCGATCAATCACCTCCGCCACTCCGCGCGAGAGAATCTCGTCTATTTTTTTTTCAAGTTTTTGTTTTTCTGAATCCATACTGCTTTATTCTTAATTCCTCATTCTCCATTCCCTATTCCTCTATATCCCCATTCTCCGTCGCGCCAATCGGTACTGATCATCGGACATCATCCCACTCTTTCGCGCCGCTTCAAGTTGCGCCAAGATTTCGTCTTTGTGCTTCGCGATATTTTTGGGCGTCATCGCTTTTTTCAAGACTTTTTCTCGCTCAGCGGGCGACATTTTCATGAGTTGTTTCATGGCAAACTTCTGAAACATCCCCATATCCTTGGGATCGGGTGCGCCAGGCATCTCGGCGAGTTTCTCCTCGAAACTCTTTTCTCCTTTCTTCTCGATGACAACAGACTTCTTCTTGTCATCTTTTGGTTTTTTGGCAAATGGATTCCACATAGGATTGCAATTAGACTTTGTCGACTCGTCATCCCCGTGAAAACGGGGATCCAGGCTCCACCAACTTTCAGTAGGCACACTACAAACTTTATTCATTGAGAGATTATTTTTAGCGCGTGGTGTCTGGATTCCCGCCTTCGCGGGAATGACGGGAACAGAGCCTACCTCCTTCTCCCTTTCTTTTTTCTCTTCTTACTTTTCTGATTTTTCTGCGATGAAACGGACGGCCGAGCGGTTTCGGACAAAACGGGCGCCGAGCCGAGAGCGGATTCGCCAATGCCAAGAGAGCGCATCTCTTCTTCCGAAACCGATTCGCTCTGTTCTCTCTTTTTCTCCTGTTTTTCTTTTCTTTTTTCCGTCCCGAGAGATGCCTCCGATTTCCGACGCGCGCGATTCTTTTGAAAATTATTCCCCGAAACGAGGAGCGCGGTCGCAATATAGATAGATGAATACGTTCCAGCGGATACACCCACCAAGAGCGCAACCGCAAAGGATCGAATGGACTCGCCGCCGAAAATGCTGATCGCAATAAGGACGATAATCACCGTAAACGACGTGTTAAACGATCGCGCAATCGTCTGATTAAGAGAGTGATTGACAACTTCTTCGAAGTCTTCTTTGCCGCCGGAGCGAATAAGGTTCTCCCGAATCCGGTCATAGACGACAATCGTATCATTGACCGAATAACCGAGAATGGTAAGAAGCGCCGCGATAAAGGGCGCGCCGACTTCAATGCCGTAAAATTTTCCAAGAAACGAAAAGACACCGAGGGTGATCACGATATCGTGCGCAAGGGCAACCGTCGCTTGAATACCATAGTGCCACGATGACACCGGCCGCGACACACCTCGGAACGCCCACGCGATATAGAGAATGATACCGATAACCGCGAGGATGAGGGCGATAATAGCGTTTTTCTTGATACTTCCAGA
>JAYRSG010000129.1:0-3148 GCA_041920175.1 Candidatus Moraniibacteriota bacterium
ATTTTCGAGAGAAATATTCCGAGCGATACCGGCGATAATGTTCCGCGCATTCGAGAGACTTTCGTCATCAAGAATCGAGAGCGCCATCGTGTTCGGATTCTTTTTTGAGAGCGCCTTCATGACTTTTTCCACTTCCTTGGGCGTTCGCTCGTCGGAGCGGGAGACGAAGATCCACTCGGGTTTCTCGAGGAGCGCCGAATTGTACTTCTTGAGCTCACGACGAATATTTATGTAGTCAGTGATCGGCGTCTTACTGTCTGCTGCGACAAGATGGAAGAGCACGCGCGTCCGCTCAATGTGTTGGAGAAATTTGTGTCCCAAACCTTTCCCTTCGGAAGCACCCTTGATAAGACCCGGGATATCGGCGAGAATCGTCCCGAAATATGAACCAAGATACGGCTCAAGTGTGGTGAAGCGATAGTTCCCCACTCTGCTCGAAGCACTCGTCACGGCATTCAAAAGACTCGACTTCCCCACATTGGGAAAACCAATGAGTCCGATATCGGCGATCAGCTTGAGTTCGAGACGAAGCTTCACGGTCTCTCCGGGGAGCCCAGGCTTGGCGCGATCGGGAGTGGTGTTCCGACTCGATCGAAAATGAAAATTCCCGAAACCGCCCTGCCCTCCGCGCGCGACAACCACTCTCTGCCTCGGAAAGAGAATGTCGAAATCCCGTCCATTGGTGAGATCATGCGCCACCGTCCCAACCGGAATACGCACTATTTTGTCCGCGCCGTCCTTGCCGCTCCGCATATTCTGCTCGCCGTGTCCGCCATTCTCCGCTCGCACGTTCTTGACCGAACGAAACACGCGAAGCGCCCCCAAGTCCGGCACGCCCAAAAGAACGACGCTTCCGCCCCGCCCGCCGTTCCCGCCCGTCGGCCCCTCATTCATCATGGTTCGCGTAAAACGCACCACGCCATCCCCTCCTTTCCCCGCCACAACCTCGATGGTAACATCGTCGATCAACATACCCCCATCCTCCACCGAAAAATCAAAAAAAGCAAGCGACTCCAAAAAAAGAAACTCCGGATTCTTGGAATCATTTCAGAATGTTCACACGAGAGAAAGCCTTTGGCGGAGACGATACATGTGACGCCTTTCGAACTATGGCACTGTCGCAAAACAAATTGATCAATCTCACAAGTCGAATTCCTCACCCTATTTTTAGGTTGACGACAAGAATGTTCACGTTATTTTGCGACGATGCCTATGCCGGTTCGAGCGAATGAGAAAGTTTGAGATGATCTTCGATGCGCTCCACCCGTTGGAGCACTTGTTGTATCCGATCTTCGCCTACGAGATCTCGATCCATGAGGGTATTCTCCATGACAACGAGCATTTCCGTCTCGCGGTCAATTTTGGTTTCAACGGTTGTGAGATGCTCTTTTACATCCTGAACTTCTGAAGTGAGTTCTTGTCGGACAGTCTCGATACTCGTAGTGAGCTCTTGTCGGACAGTCTCGATTCTCGTAGTGAGTTCTTGCTGAACAGTTTCGATACTCGTAGTGAGTTCTTGTTGAACAGTCTCGATTCTTCCTTCGACCGCAACAAGTTTTCCTTCGACAGCCTCGATACTCCTCTGCTGGGAGTCAAAAGACTTCGCGATCATAATAGCGAGACTTTCGATTTCTTCTTTGATGAAATTCTTTGTTTCCGCGTCCATAGTTCAGACATTACCGATTACAGAGTCATGATATCCTTTTTTTCCGAATCGTCAATATTTTTTCCATTCCCGTATTTTGCATTCATTTCTGTTTCCGTACGGGCGTCCGCCGGTTGGCGGACGCCCGTACAATTTGGGATTCGGGTACGGGCGAAAATTATTCGCCCTTACAAGTATTCGCCCTTACAAGCCCGCCCCCTGTATTTGCCAGTAGAAATTTGTGCAGTTGGTATCCCGACACCCGCACCCTGCCCGCAACGCTTCGCAAGAAAAAGCGTAGCGATGCGGGCGGGTTTCCACCCGCCGCCCTGGACGAAGAGACCATCCCAACGAGAGAGACGAGTGCGTTACTTTTACTTCACTCCCAAAGTACGAAGAAAGTCCATGGGACGAATAATGGCAATGCCCTCATATTCTTTGAGTCGAAGCAAATCCTTGTCGCCCGAAACAATGAGATCCGCTTTTCCGGCAAGCGCGCAGGCGATGATATGATTGTCGTCTTCGTCACCGGGAACCGCATACGGAATGAAACCCGGTCGCACCGCTTCCGCTCCATGGAGAATATTTTTTTTATCCTTTTCTATTTTTCCCTCCGCCGCCTTAAACTTTTCTCGGCTAATTCTCGCATACTCCTCAATGAGTGCCGGGGAAACAATCCGCCGGTAGAGGCGAAAAATTCCCGCCTCAAAAATACGCGCCGGGATTCCGGTTGGGAAGTAAAAAGCAGAGAGATAGACGTTGGTATCAAGAACGACTCGTAATCCGGTTCTCGCGCCTGCGTGCCTGTCGCGACTCATAGACAATGCGGTTAATCTCTTCTTCGTCCTCGACATTCATTCCGAGCGATGTCGCTTGTTGGTACCCCTCTTTGGAAAGTTGGCGGAAACGAGTAAGTTGTTCTTCCATGGAAAGACGCTCATTTTGTTCCCACGTTCGAAAGAGCTCCCGAAAAAACTCGCTTTTCGTGAGCTGTTTTCCGCGCGCGGCCACATTCACCCGTTCTGCCATTTCCGGAGGAAGAGAAAAAGCGATGGTTTTGTAGGTTCGTGTGAGATTCATAGGTTCCAATATGGAGAGTAATAACTGTTACTGATTGTTTATAGCGCAAATTTTGGAATGCGTCAACCTGATTTCATTTTTTTCATATCTACCCGTACGTAATCCTCCCCATCCTTCAATCAAGAAAATAATGGTTCATGAACGGCATCCGCGTGCGCATTCGTTCTCACATGGTAGGGGTGCCTCTTGTGGGTACCCCGCACCCGTATCCGCATTCGGATTCAGGGTCCCCCGAAAGCTTTCGGAGGGGCCCTACGCAATCCTCTCTATCCTTTAATTCAAGTGAATCAAGGTTCAGAGCCCCGCGCCTTGAATTTGCCAATAAAAGTTTGTGCAGTTGGTATCCCGACACCCGCATTTCCATCCCCCGCCCTGGACCGAGCAGACCATCCCGACGAAGTACGCCGGAGTGCCGGCCGAGGC
>JAYRSG010000130.1:0-6315 GCA_041920175.1 Candidatus Moraniibacteriota bacterium
ATGTTCCGGCAATCAGCGGTCGGCTTTTAGCTTTCAGCTGTTTGTTGTTTGTTGTCAGTTGTACGTTGTGAGTTGTCTGTTGTGAGTTGTCAATTGTCAGTTGTAAATTGTCAGTTGTCTGTTTCCTAATAATCATCCCCGCCCCCTCCATCTCCTCCGCCGAATATTCCTTCCCCGACAAAAAATCCGAGAGCGTTCGCCACCCCGGAAGCGCATACCCCAATCGAAACGCGCGAATACTTTCATCCGAAATCCCGCGTTCGCGAAGATACGGAAGCGCCCGCTTTTTCCCCTCCCCGTCCCACAACTGTTTCTCAAAAAATTTCGACGAGAGATCGAGGATTTTGAAGATCGTTTCTTTTGAAATTTCTGCGTTTGAAAAATCATCCGCGCCATCTTCTCTGCCCGAGACAACATCGCCATGCTTCACTATAAACTCGCGTCGCGACTGACGATTCAAAACAACTCCCGCGCGTTCCGCAAGAAGCGCGAGCGCCTCCGGAAACGAGAGCCCGTCCATCTCCATCACGAACGAGAAAATATCTCCGCCCTTATTGCACCCGAAGCAGTGCCAACTCGCCCGCTCTTCGTTCACAATAAAGGACGGACTCTTCTCATGATGAAAGGGACAGAGTCCCTTCCAACTCACGCCCGCCTTGGTGAGCTGGACATATCCGCCAATCACCTCGCGGACAGAGAGTCTCGCCTTGATATCTTCGACTTCGGTATTCATATACCTCCAGCCTAGCGCGTTTCGGAAGGAGAAATCAAGGCGCTTGACCGGAGACGAAAAACATTCGAGAGTACAGACAGCTCTTTTTCAACTTCCCAGAAAGGAAACCTTCATGGTCGGATACCACAACATTACGAGCGTCCCCCGAGCTCCGCGAAACGGATGGAAAATTATCCACTTCTCCCAATTTTCCGGAGGACAAGAAATCATCACAAGCTTCACCGTCGGTCTCCCCGGCATATTCATACCCGCTGAGAGTGGCGCCCTCCGCATGCGAGAAAACATCCACATCCGCGGCTTTGGAAAAGACCTCGCGGAAGAAATCCTCGACGGTCTCGTTTCGTTCATGTTTCGGGAAAAGAAAATAATAGAGCCCGGAGACACCATAAAGTGCGGAGAGCGGAAGTTCCTCGTCCTTCGAGAAGGCATCCCGCCGAGTATCTGCACCCGGGAACGGAGCATCCTCGTCCTCCGCTTCCTCGAACCAACCGAACGGCAACTCTAACCAAGAGTCACGAAGAAGTCGGGAGAATAAAAACCAACGCATACGCAAAAACCGGACGGGACCCAAAAGTCCCGTCCGAAATTTTTCTGGAATATTTTTTTTCAAAAAAATTCTGGAAAGAAATGGTTTGCCTTCCAGCCCGAAATACACCCTAAAAATCCAATTTGGATTACTTTTCGTATTCGATTGAAAACCCAATACCCGGCTTCCTTGAAATGGAAACATCAACTCCAAAAGTTGCCTTTCCTTTTTTTGTAGGAATAGGTTTTCGATAGACAGGAACCTCTATACCGTCATTACCTTTCATCTCGTCAAGTTTCTCTGTCGGAGGCTTGAACATATGGCGAGAAGATTCGGATTTCTTACCGAGAGCAGTAGCCGCCTGAAGTCCAGCGCCCTTAACAGCATCAACAACAGAATCAAGCATTGATGGAGATTCAGCCGACGGAATACTCTGATTTTTCTCCTCTTCCGTAAGACGATACAACATTTCCTCGTCCAGTTCCTTTTGAGTTTTATGTTTTTTCTCTGGAGTTTTTCCTCCAACAAATTGCACATCGGGGGAAACTCTAACCCCACTATCCTCGTCATTCCCATCCTCATCATTCCCGGATTCGACAATATCGCCTTCATCCGCCCCCCGATCTTGGGAATCCTTTGGTGAATCTTCCACTTCCAGCCGTCTCGTCAATTCCATCGCCGAACTCGACTCAGACTCATTCGCTCCAACCCGGACAAACTTTATTTCTTTCTTTTGTTCTTGCCCAGGAAAATTCATCCCGATCTGCATCGCCGCTTTTCTCGTTTCAGGTGTCATTTTTCTTTTTGCCTCTTCCAAAACAGGATTTTTTAATTCAGAAGCTGATCGTATCTGCCCTACAGCAATATTCTCCAGCCCAGCTTCAGCCATACCCGGTATTATGCCCTCCGCAACTCCGGGAGCGCCCAATCCGACAGCAAGCGCGATCCCCTTCAAAAGACTCCCGTGTTTTTTTACAATATCATCCCGCCTCTGGACGCCATCAAAATTTCCTTTGATTTGCTCATCATGAAGAATATTCTCGGCCACTTCGGGCGGAGTATTAAGATTTTTTACAACACGATTAACAAAATCTTTCTCTCGATCCTTTGAGCTTCCGACAACACCAAAAATCCTCCCTTCAGAATCATGAAGAGCATCCTCTACCTCCTTCATTTTTTCTACCGCAGTTTTTTCCCTTTTATTTCCTCCCTCTTCCAACTTTTTCAATTTTCGTTCTTCAACTTCGACTGTTTCCGGTAATTCCGATCCTATTTGTTTTTCATGTCCTCCGATCATAAAACATTCCAAAAAAAATTCTCCCTTTACTATTCCCCATTCGCGATCTCTTTTTTGAGACTCTCAATCTTCATCGACTCAAGCCGCGCGAGCGCACGATCATAAATCGCCTGCTCCTCGGCGTTCAGGCGTTTGAGTTCGGCAATGGTTTCTTCGGTCAATTTTTGTATGGCGGCAATCGCCTCGTCGGGAGTCATAGGATTTTCATTTCAACAGAAATAGTGTCGACTTTCGGAACAAATTTCAAAACTCCAACAACCAATCCAGAAGCGGCACCACTCGTATTATTATACCACCTTTTTTGATTTCTCTTTTTTCGTTCCACGTCACGAGCGTAAGCGTATCGACATTTAACTCTCCCGCCGCCTCCACCAAAGATTTTATTTCTCGTTGTTCCGTGTCGGCATCCTGTGTTTGATAGGCCACCTGTATCAATTCGCTCGATTCAATTCCTTTCTTGATAAGAAAATCCACCTCCCGATCATTCCGGGTCTTGTAATAAAAGATATCGCGGTTTGGTTGTTTCCCCCGCTTCACCAGTTCAGTGAAAACAAGATTCTCCATAAGCTTCCCCATATCCGGCGAATGCTGTACCGCCTTGGCGCTCACGAATCCATTGTCCACGATATACGCCTTCTTGGGAGAGCGGATCCGCTCTCCCGCCTTAACCGAATAACGAAGAAGCGAAAAAAACACATACGCTTCTTCCAGATAGGCGGCATATTTCTCCGTCGTAGTGATACTCTTGAGATCAAGCATGCCCTGAACCTTACGCAGGCTGTACAAACAAGAAAAATTGTTAATAAAGTGCGAACTCAAAGAAGATATCTGTGAAGCAAACTTCACTCGGTGCCTTTTCACGACATCTTTGAATAGAAGGGAATCAAGAAGCACATCGAGATACCCATTCGGATCGAGATCGTTTGCCACTACTTCAGGAAAACCGCCTCGATGCACATATTCCTCCATCAACTTCAAAAGTTCCCCCTTCTGTTGAGGAAGAGAATGATATTCCGGATGTAGAGTAAAGTGTTTTGCTTGAAGATACTCTTGAAAATTGAAGGGGAGAATCTCGATCGGCATATGGCGCTCCGTGAGGGCCGTTGCCAATTCTTTAGAGAGAAGCTGGGCATTCGAACCGGTAAGAACAAGATTGTACCCCTCGCGTTGCAGGCGATTGGTAAACAGTTCCCAGCGTGGCACATTTTGAATTTCATCAAAAAAAACCGTTTTCACGTCTCCATAAACCGCGTGCAATTCTTTCATCAACTCACTCGTATTGAGACCGCCCTCCTGTTCGACAATTTCATCGTCAAAATTGAAATACAGGTAGGGTCGATCTTTCAAGAGCGTGAAAGAAAAAACCGACTTTCCGGCGCGCCGCGGTCCCAAAACAACCTTGATCAACTTTGAGTCCAGCCATTTTTTGGCAAATTGGCTCCGAGTCCTCGGTATATAGGTATTAAGCGGAAGTTGCTCTTTCTCAATTTTTTGCTTCAAAATAATGTCTTTCAGCATAGTACATTCCTTACAGTGGTCAAAATATCTCATTTTTGACCAGTACAACAATTTTACTGGTCAAAAGTGACGGTGTCAAATTCCTTTGTCGGCAACGAAAAAATTCCTCCCATACCATGGTCACGCCAAAATCTACCTTTCGTTTTTATCGAAATAGCGCCTTGAACACGCAGTTACAGCTCGCTTGCCCCACAGTATTCAGGGGTATTCAGGGGTATTCAGGCGTTTGAGTTCGGCAATGGTTTCTTCGGTGAGTTTTCGTATCGCGGCAATCGCCTTGTCGGGAACCATAGACTTATTTCAAGAATCGAATCGAAGCCGCTATTTGATCAATCACAAAATTCTTTTCCGCCAAAATGGAAAGTGACTCGCTTTGCGAAATTCCATTGAAGCCACTGTAAAACTGAAAGACATTTCCACCTTTCACGAGATATATTTCCCGCTCCTTATTTCCCATACCCTCACCTTCCCTTTGCTCAAATGTCGTCGTGAGAACAACCTCTCCAGAAACAATCTCTTTCGAGGAATAACACGTCTTTCCTTTATCTTGGGGAGAACACAAGAAATCATCAAGCGATTTTCGAGACGGATATATCTGAAACCCGACACGAGTATTTGGCCCAACATACGGATATTCGGTCGGTATTTCTTCTTCGGTTTTCGCGGAAAAAAGAATGCTATATATTTTCCCATTTTCTGAATCGTCACTCTCGGAAAATCCTTCATCCGAAACAATCCAAGAGGCGGGATACTGCAACTCAAATCCATATTTTTCATTCCGATACATCTCATCTTTGGAAATATTTTCTTTTGTGTCTATAACAACTTCTTTCGGAGTTTCTTTTGGCGCTTCAACTTTTTTCACGGACTCAGTTTTGGAAAAATAAAAACTATTCTGGAATTTCCACACCAAAACGCTCGTCGTCGTAACAATCGCAATGGCGATCGCCACAATCCCCACCATTCTCTCTCCGCGAATGTTGTTCATAAAAAAACGCATTAAATTTATTCGCATTTTGACACTTGTTCAAAACAAACTACGCCCCCAACACCACAACAATCGGCACCATCTTCGCTTCGGGGATCTTTGCCTCTTCGATGGGCTTTGAGGTGACGCCTTTGTACTCCTTGAGGAGGAGAAGCTGGAGCGCTTTCGCCTCGTCCGCCATGGGCGCGGAATAATAGATCACGATACCGGAATTCGCGCCGTTGGCATTTCCGGCTTCCGCCTTCGCGTAGCCGTTTTTCTTGAGGTACGCCGCCACTCTTCCGGCGCTTCCGCCTGCGGCGCCACCATTCAATACTTTAACCACGATCGTCTCAGGCGCGTCCGGTTTCGTAGGTGCGGGTTCTTCTTTTTTTGTCTCCTCTCCAGAATCACCTTCCTCTCTTGCGACATTTTCAGGGAGATTTTCCGGCGCAAAATTCACGATAGACGGTCGCGTATCCGCCACCTCTTGCCGTTCCGCCCGATACCGAAAACCAAACCAAACGCCAGCTCCCGCGAACGCAAATACCACAAGTGCGATGAAGACTTCTTTCATACAAAAAAACATAATTTAATGAGCGGGATACGAGAATCCCTGCCTGCCATGCCAACGGAGCGAGTGACGAGAATCGAACTCGCGTCTCAACCTTGGGAAGGTCGCATACTACCATTGTACTACACTCGCATGTTCGGCAGGCAGGGAACTCGCGTCCTAAGCTTGTTTACCCACCGAAGCTCTTCAAAGCGAAGGTGGGGGAAGGTCGCATACTACCATTGTACTATACTCGCTTTTTCTTCTTGAATCTTACCATTCCTTTACCGGAATTTCAAGGAAAACCTTCTTCAAATCACCGCTTCATGATACTATACGAGAGTCAAAAATATCTCATCCTCTTATGAAAATTCCGAGCATCGCTCTTCCTGCATGGCTTACCAAGAAACGCCTCATCTGGGTCGGCATCGCCAGCATTCTCCTCGGAGGGGGATTTTTTGTTTTCTTTTACGGAAAATCCCATACGACCGAAATCGCCAAAAACACCCTCGCCGTTTTCGAAAAAGTCTCCAAACTCCTCCCGCTCGAACCCGATACGAAGAAAGAAATAGAAGTTGTGAATACGCTCGTCCAAAGCCTCACCACAAAAGACGATAAAACCCGCGTCTTCTTTATCCTTCTCCAGAACAATTTCGAACTTCGCCCGGGCGGCGGCTTCTTGGGACAATACGCGGTCGTCAAAATCAAAAACGGCGAGCTC
>JAYRSG010000131.1:0-2912 GCA_041920175.1 Candidatus Moraniibacteriota bacterium
CTTCACGATATCGTTCCCGACACTTCCCACCTCGGTTGACGCCCCCACCACCGCGATCGACTTCGGCTCAAACAATGATTGAATATTCATAAAAAAAGAATGAAGAATAAAGAATGGGGAATTGGAGTTGGGAGTTGTTCACAGTATACCATTTTTCCCTCCAACAAAGGAGACTTTACGAACAAATCGGTTTGCGCGATAATGAGGAGGCGCAAAACAAAAACGCGCGCTCCGTGGGGGAGTTCTATTGCCACGGTTTTTGTTTTCTCCAAAAATGATTTTTTACCGAAAAAACGCCATGAAAAAAGCAAAAAAACCAGAAAAAGTCGTCATCGAATCCGTGCGAAGACGGAGCGGCAGAGTCACATCGTTCAATCCCTACAAAATCACCAACGCGGTCGAAAAAGCTTTTTTCGCAACCGGTGAAGGGAGCGAAAAAGACGCCGCTCGCGTCGGAAAAAAAGTTGTCTCCCTCCTCGAAAGAAAAGCCAAACAATACGCCAAACAGAAGCTGGGGAGCTTTATCCCGAAAATCGAAGAGATTCAGGACCTCGTCGAAACCGTCCTCATGTCGGAAGGTTTTCACGAAACAGCAAAAGCCTATATCCTCTATCGACAGCAACACGCGGAGGTTCGCGAAACCGAGGAGTCACTCGTCAAAGCCGTGCATCTGGTCGACAAATACATCGGCGACCTCGACTGGCTCGTCAAAGAAAACGCCAATATGGCGTATTCCCTCCAGGGACTCAACAACTACGTCTCGAGCGCGATCAGTACCAAATACTGGATGAACAAAATATACTCCAAAGAAGTGCGCGACGCTCACGAGTCCGGCGACCTCCACATTCACGATCTCCAGCTCATTTCCGCCTATTGTTGCGGGTGGGACTTGGAAGATCTCCTGCGTCGAGGCTTCACCGGCGTCCCCGGCAAGGTTTCCTGCAAACCCGCGAAACACTTAGGTTCCATCTTGGGACAAATGGTCAATTTCATTTATACGCTCCAGGGCGAAGTCGCCGGCGCCCAGGCCTTCTCCAATTTTGATACCCTCTTGGCACCCTTCGTCCGCAAGGACAAACTCTCCTATGCTCAGGTGAAACAGGAAATCCAGTCCTTCGTCTTCAATATGAATGTCTCGACCCGCGTCGGTTTCCAAACACCCTTCTCCAATATCACGATGGATCTCATTCCTCCGAAAATTCTCGCGCAGGAACACGCGATTATCGGCGGCGAACCGCAACCGGAAACCTACGGCGAATTCGGAAAGGAAATGGCGATGATCAACCGCGCCTTTGCCGAAGTCATGTGCGAAGGCGACGCTTCGGGACGCATCTTCACCTTCCCCATCCCGACCTACAACATCACCAAAAACTTCGACTGGGAGAACCCCAGCTATCTCCCTCTCTGGGAAATGACGGCGAAGTACGGCATTCCCTATTTCGCCAACTTCGTCAATTCCGACATGAGTCCCGACGACGCGCGCAGTATGTGTTGCAGGTTGCGCCTCGACAATCGCGAACTCCGGAAGCGCGGCGGCGGGCTCTTCGGCGCCAATCCCCTGACCGGCTCGATCGGCGTTGTCACCGTGAATCTCCCGCGCCTCGGCTACCTCGCCAAGAATGAAAAAGATTTCTTCGCGCGCCTCGATCGCTTGATGGATATCGCCAAGGAGAGCCTGGAGACAAAGCGGAAGGTTGTCGAACAATTGACCGAAAAAGGGCTCTATCCCTACACCAAATTCTATCTCGGGAATATCAAAAAACGTTTCCGCGAATACTGGAAGAATCACTTTTCCACCATCGGTTTGGTCGGAACGAACGAGGCGATCAAAAATCTCTTGGGAACCGATATCACCACCGAAAAAGGCCATGCTTTCGCGAAGAGAATGCTCGCCCATATGCGAGAGCGGATCGGAAACTATCAAGAAGAAACCAACACGCTCTTCAATCTCGAAGCGACCCCCGCCGAAGGCACCGCCTACCGCCTCGCCCTCCTCGACAAAAAGAAATATCCCGATATCGAAGTCGCAAACGCCGAAGACGTCAAGGCGAAACGCGCCGAGCCCTACTACACCAACTCCTCTCATCTCCCCGTCGGCTTTACCGACGACATCTTCGAGGCGCTCGACCTCCAGGACGATCTTCAAACCCAGTATACGGGCGGCACCGTCCTCCATGGCTTTTTGGGCGAACGCATCAATGATCCCCACCTCGCCAAGACCCTCGTCAAGAAAATTGCCGAAAAATACCACCTCCCCTACTTCACCTTGACCCCCACCTTCAGCATCTGCCCCACCCATGGGTACCTCCCTGGTGAACACACCACCTGTCCGGAATGCGTGGTTGTTCCATCAGCAAGGGAATATAAAAAGGCGTAAAATAACTTTTCGCAGGAGCGAATTTGTAATCCGCTCCGCACATTTCAACAAACAGTATGAACTCGTTCCTGAAAAAAAATTTGAAGTGGATATTTCTCATCCTGCTGTTTCTTTTTGTTGTCATTCCTCTCCTTCAATCAATTTTTGATGGAGTTGGCGGATCATTCGGCTTAAGACCAAAAAGTCATGGTTGTTATGGAATTTCTATCACAGGGAGGAGCATATCATGGCTCCCTGATGGTGATATTTCGGTAAATTTCCCAATTTTCCTGAGCTATCAAAAAAATATAAAAGAAGGCAATGTATTATCTGATACCACCGTTTATTGCTTGGGACAAGACTATTGGCAAGGAGAATAAATTTTAAAAAAATAATTTGTTAAAGAAAAAGTTATGCAACAGATAACGTGCCATGATTGCGGGAAAGCGCTCGAGAAGGGGGCGGAATATATGCCCTATGAGGTGAATGGGGAGACGAAAGTGAAGTGTCGCGCGTGCCATGAGGCAAAGCCGGAGCTTGCGAATTTCCAAGAAAC
>JAYRSG010000132.1:0-3355 GCA_041920175.1 Candidatus Moraniibacteriota bacterium
CCGGGCGGTGGGGGCGTCCCGCGAAACCCGAAACGGTCCCCGCGCGGACGAATGACGCTCATCACCTTGGGTTCGTTTGGAGTCGTCGGACCGACATTCTTTTTGGGTGGTTCTTCGGAGTGCATCTCCTTCTCGTGCGGGAGCACATGACTCGAACTAAAACTCATCTTGGTCGCCGGCGAAGAAAATGGCGACGCGGGAGACATGCTCGGCGCCTCGGTCGGAAACGAATAGACCGGCGCCGATACGCCGACGGCGCGCGGCTTTTCCACTTCCACATTCGGATGAGGTGCGGCAGGAGCATTGCCAAAAAGGGGCGCGTGCTCCGTCAAACCGGCATTCCACTCCAGGGCCTTTTTAATGGGAGCATTCGAGGCGGGAAATTTTTCGATTGGTCGAAACGATGTCCCCATTTCGGGTGAAGTTTCGGGCTTCGGAATGACTGGCGCCGAACGCTCTTCGAAGACGGGAAAGAGAATTTCCTGCCGTTCCGTATCGATGGAAATCGGCTCGTTTTCCTCAAGAGAGCGAAAAACGAGAGAGAGTTTCTCCCGCTCCGGCGCTCCGAGTCGCCGCGTATTTTCTCCCTGAAAAAGAAATTGTCCCCGCTCGATCGCCGTATGCTTCCGGATTCCCATATTGTCCCGATAGTGCCGCACCCAATTACGCAAGGACCCTCTGACCGGTTGCGATTCGCCCTTCACCATGATCCGATCCTCGGTAATATTCTGCTCCGACAACCGCTGATACTTCGCCATCGCGTCAAGGAGCGGGAGCGAAACAGTTTGCGGCTCCTTCGTAACCGCTCCAGATACTTGCACCTGTTCGTTCTGTCGTTTCCAGTCGAGATACCATGACTCGGCGGCAAGTGTCTTCTTGTGCGCCTCTTCTTCAGAAAGAGTCGGTTTTGTTTTCTTTTTCTCCCATTCCAAGAGAAGCGGAAGCGCTTCGGGAAATTCTTCGGAAAACTTATACACGATTCTTTTGTTGAGCTCGTACGCAAGACCAAAAACCACTCCCTCTGAAAGATCGGGAAATTTCACTCGAAGCTCTTTCGGGAGATTCGCAAGTGGAAGCGTTTTTGTAAGAAGCGGCGCCACAAACCAGCTAACATCTCCCATTCTTTCCTCCGGAATCCCATAGAGAAAACAAATGTCCTCACAAAGAAAACGAGGTTCATCGCTCCAAAAGAACGACCGAATCGGCTCCTGAAGCTCCCGAGTTTTTTCAAGAAGGGACATACGAAATCGAACAAAATTCTAGATATATCGTATACGATGATCGTTGTTCAAATTTTTCAAACGATCGACATTTCTAATGCCACCTATTGGCGGACCACCAACTATGCCAACACTATCAACATGTGACTTTATTGCTTTCGCGTTGGCCAATCCCTCAACTCCAGTCTCCGCCATTTTTGAAATAATCTCTGTATACTTCCCTCTCACATTATTCACGAAAAGATCCATATTATTTCCAGAAGTAAGGGTGGATGATTTGATTCTTTTTAGTGTCTCTCCGTCCGCTTTCTCAAAAAGAGCCGCCTTTATGGCGTCATCGCCACTTACGGAAGAATGAAAATTCCCCGTTTGAGCAAGATGTGCCATCTGCATATTTCGTTGAACATCATCTTTCATATCCCAAACACCTCCCTGTTTCGTATTTATCTCGACAATCATCGTATCCAAAGATTTTTCAATAGCGCCAACATATTCACTTCCCTTTGCTCGCAATTCATCCAAATCTTTATTAGAGATATTCTTCGCTTTGAAGGCATATTGCAGAAGTTCCGGCGTAAGACTACCAGATAAAAGCTTCTTTGGATCAAAACGATTACTTTTAACAAAATTTTCAAGACTATCGGCATTTACAGGTCCTGTCAGCGTCCCTGTTAATGAATCTATTTTTTCAGTAAAGACGGCAACCGGATCAAAGGCGCGCATCTTTGCCTCAAACCCTCGAGTAACTTGCGAGTCTTTACCGAAAATATTTCTTATGTTTGCCAAATCTTTCCTGTCGGCAGTTCCCCTTTCAGCAAGTTCAATAAGCGCAGCCGCTTTTTCATATTTATTCCCGTTTTTCATTATCTCTCTCAGCTTCTTGTCCCCAAGATTCGCCATATCCATCTTCTTCGCCACCTCATCAGTAAGTTTCTTATTTTCTTGATCAACACGAGCTCTGGCGCGATCACCACCAAAAACGCCAGCCACTGCTCTCTCTCGCTTTTCTCGAGAATCTTTAAAGCCACTCATTCTATCTTGCCAAGCTTGTTTTATGCCACCAGCGACACCAGTTTGTTTCGGGATATACATAGCCGCCCCCCATGCTCCCTTCCGCACCCACCCACCCACTTTTCTTCCCATATTCGAGCCAAATTTTATCCCCAGGCCGGACATATCATTGCTATACTTCTCCGCCTGCGTGATGGCGATCCAGAAAAGGACGATGGGGATGGCAAAAAAAGCAATATTGGCAATGTGATCATAACTTACCTGATCTCCCGTAAAATTATGCATCGCCTTCACTTTTCGAACCTGATCTGCGGCTTGCATCACCACAATCGCCACCAGGACCAGCATCACCGAAATCGGTCCATAGAATGCCCATTTGAACAATTTATCCCACCAATCATGCGCGAATTTGTGGAGCGCGGGCGTGATAAGTCCCACAAAGCCAATGGGCGAAAACATCACCAGCATCGCAAGCACGATCATCCGAATCAACATCAAAACCGCAAGCACCAAAAAAGATATTCCAAAAAGAAACATGCAGATAGTCGCCGCCATGAGTTGTACAAAATCGTAAGTTACTACATCCGTTTTTGGATCGGTCGCACCCGGCAATATGATATTTCGAATATTTGAATCTTTCAAAAGCCCTTCGGAAATATCATTTATACCAGTATCAAAAACATTTTGCGCAAAAAAATACATCGGCACATTCGCGAGATCAATAATAAAGCGTGAAATTGGGAAACTGAAATTCACGAGGAGCGCCATAATAATGAGAAGCGGGATTGTTTTCTTCCATTCATATCGCTCAATCTGGAATATCGTCGCGAAGGCGGAAAAGAGGAGCACGAGAATAAAGAATATATTGCAAAAATCCCGCACAACGAGCCAAACTTTGTAAATTGCCCCATCATTCATGAGTGTCGAAAAAGTTCCCGTATCAATCGACCATGTAAACATAGTCGCCGCAATACTCACAAACTGCGAAAACAGCCAAAAAATATAGTAAATAAGATTTTTCGCCGCACACTCAAATGGATTTGCCGCACAATTCCAAGACATGGCCATTGAAATATTTGGCAATAACAAAAAACACCCCGAGAGCGCCAGAAAGACGAGAACAG
>JAYRSG010000133.1:0-6073 GCA_041920175.1 Candidatus Moraniibacteriota bacterium
TCAGAGCATTCTTCTCCCTCATCTCCATCATCGGAGTCATCGTAATCACCATGATCTTCCTCATTGTAATCAAAATAGTTGGAATACTCATTCCACGAGTATTCCTCAGTCAATGACGGAATATCAACAATGTCCAGTCTTCTTCTCAACAATTTCATTTTTTCTCTCCTCTTTGAAGAAAAAGTGGATGGAAGGAATTTTTAATGTACCCAAAAACTGACCTCCAAATCTAGCACAAAGTCTCTATTCTGTCAAATTTGGCAGACAAAAACATTCTGGAAAGATTTTTCGCAGAAGAAAACCCCGCATCAAACCGATGCGGGGTTATTTGTGAAAATTTTACTCGAAAATCACATCTTCCCGATGCTTTTCAGATATTTTTTTGAATAACCTGAAAGAAGAAACGGAAAAACGGCGATTATTTTTCCTTGTGCCGTCCGAAGAGTTGGAACCAGAGCGAGCTGTCCAGAGAGAAAATTTCCTGTTGCCGGAAGTCCTGGACGATACATTTCAAGCGATCGCTCGCGAAGCCGCTCAATACCAAGAATCACCTCACTCGAAACTCCCGGGACATTCTCCTGAAGAAACTTTTTACACTGATGCGAAGATACCCATGAAGATTCCTCCCAGTTGAGCCGGGCCAACAATTCTACCATCTCGGGTAGCAGATCTTCCGTAATCCGTTCAGAAATAAAAACCGGAACGGGACTTTTTACGATCGCGCCTGTATCATTTCCGAAGCACGCCTCAAGAAAGGGTCGTTCCCCTTCCGGAAGTCGATTTTTGCTTCTGTTATCCCGGGCAATAGAAGCAGCAAACCCGACAACAAACAAAAGCGTCGCCATACCCCCATTATGATACTCATTGACCGGAAAAGGAACCGCTGTCTCATAGGGACCGCGGGCTCGATTTGTCACCACAACGACCGTCTCTCGATGATCCTTGTAAGGATACGAACCGGAAACATTGAGAAGTGACCCAAGAAGGGCATTCGAAAGAAGGAGAAGCGCCCGAGTTTGAACATCCGCAGACTCCTCTTTCAGACTTGGAAAAACTCGACATACTTCGCCATGGATTTCAGAAAGACTCCCATTTGAAACAGAAAAGCTCTCGAGACTCTTCCAAAAAGAAAGCATGCTTCTCGCATAGCCACGCCGTTCAAATTCCAACGGTCTCAGGAGCCGTTTTTGCGATCGACTCGTTTCAAAAAGGATTCCCCCTTCTTCAACAAAAAGTTTCGAAGAAAGAATCTTTCTTTCGCGAGCCAATACCTCCAAGACTCTTTCGGTAAAACCTTCCTGAATAACCCGTGGATCGGAGAGAACATCTTCACGTTCAAGTCCCATAAAAAGAAAACCGCTATGAACGTCGAAAGTGGTCTGAATCACCGATATTTTCTCCTTCCCTTCCGAACCGTACTCTCTTTCGACAAAAGTATATATCGCCTCGGCAATCAACTTTTTTCGACGGACGTCATCGGAAAGACCGCCATCCAAAGCCGGCACGCCAAACGCCAGTTTTTTCTCCTCGCCCTTGGCCGCACAGTGACTGTGACTATCAAGAATAACGATCGCTTTTCCGTATCGATCTACCCGGGTTCGGACACTTTCGGTAAAATCGCCATTTGCAAGATGGAGTGTTCCATCATTCAAAAGAAGCGCATCGGAAACGTCGGCAGCAGGCGTACGAAACGATTCCAATGGGAGACAAAACACCGTCTCCGAAAGCACTCTACCATCAATGCAGAGACAGGGAAGCATTGATTCAATTGGGAATGAAAACATCCGCTCCATGACGACTCGCGCTTTCACCATATCCGAAAGCTTGAGGTCGATAACCCTTTCATTTCTTGTTCTTTCGAATTCCTCAATGAGGAATCGTAGGTATCGCATCTCGGGAGAATTTGATTTTCTCTGAAATCGCTCGGAGAAAACTTCGCAATATCGCTCAATACTCGGCATGGACATATTCCTTTTTTGATTGTTAACCGTCGGAATTTTCCGACAAACCGGAGGTAGTATAGGGAGGAAAACAGATATTGGCAAGCCCTATTCCATTCCTCCTGCCTCAACGGATTTTTTCTGTTCCATCCGTCGTTTCTCTTGAAAATATTTGAAAACACCCGGCATGAAGGAAACAATAATGATACCAATCACAATGGGAAGGATATACCGATCAATATCGGGCACCACTCGTCCCAAGAAAAATCCGCCCAAGAGGAGTCCGAATGACCAGAGAAAAGCACCGATCACATTGAAGAGCATAAATTCTTTGAAATCCATCTTGCCGACGCCCGCCAATATCGGCGCGAAGGTGCGAACAATCGGCATGAAGCGCGCGAGCACAATCGTCTTCGCTCCATACTGGTTAAAAAATTCTTCCGCCTTTCGCACATGAGACTTCTTGAAGAGAAGCGTATCCTCTCGTTTGAAGAGCGCGAGTCCGACCCGTCTCCCGAATGCGTATCCGACACTATTTCCAAGCATCGCCGCACAAAAAACAATTGCCAAGAGAACTGGAAGCGAGAGCGTCCCGTCGCTCGCCAAAAGCCCCGCCACAAAAAGAAGGCTGTCTCCCGGCAAAAAAAACCCGAGAAAAAGCCCGGTCTCCGCGAATATCACCGAAAAAATTCCGACATACCCCGCCGTCAACAAAAACTCCGACAATTCAAATCCGGGAATCATAAAAATTTCAATAAAAAAATAACCCCCTCACTCTAGCGCATCTTCCGCAAAAATGAAAGCGAGACCTTACACCAATCTACTCTAATCTTTGCTACCTTGAGAGTTGCCTCGACCACACCCCGAAAAAGTCGGGGCTCACACAAATCTCTCTATCGGAGCAAACGAGAGAAAAATTATTTTTTGCGGTCTCGGCGTGCATGATAGAAGACTTCAGGGTAATCCGGCATTATTCAAAATTTTTCGCAAGAGAACACCGGGAAAATGATGAGGAAAAAGAAAAAGAAACATGTGCGGAGAAAAGCGCCGTCCCGACGACAAGACAAGTCCACCCGATAATCTGACCGGTGGAAACGGTATGCGTAACAAAGAGAGACGAGAAAGCCCCCGTAATGAAAGTCGCCGGCGCCAGAAGACACGAGACAAATGTCGCCGGCGCCAAAGAGAGTGCTCGATACCACAAGCTCACAAAACCGGTAAGGAGAAGCCCCGTAAGGAGTACCCATTCCCACGCGACAAGAGACATTGAACCGATCATCGCCATTTTCCCGCCAAACAATACAAAACCAAAAATAACGACCGCGCCGACCGCCATCCTTGAACTCGCCGCAGAAAGACTCGAAATTCGACCAAGCACTTTCTTCGCAAGAATATTCTCAACTGCCCAGAAAAGCGTTGCAAAGAGGACGAGCATCTCTCCCATTCCAAATGAATGAAATATTGGGAGCTGAAACGCGACGATCGCGAGAAGAAGAAATCCCAACGCAAACGACTGAAGCCAGCCGACGCGCTCCCCAAGAAACGGTACTGCCAGTATCGCAACCCAGAAAAAGAGTGTTTTGTGAATAAACGCCGCTGTAACCGCCGGAATCATCGAGAGTCCCGTGAAGTAGAGCACAAAAGGAATGCCTCCGCCGACAATACCGATAAGAAGAAGTCGCCACTTATCCCTCGGAGACGCTTCTCTGATTTCTCGCGTCTTCCCAAAAAAGAAGAATGCCGCGCCGAGGACGAAAACCGCGACCACATTCTTGAGCAACGTAAAAACGACCGGATCCCCCACTGCAACAAGCGCCGGTTTCGTGAGAAACCCGTTTACCCCGGAAATAACCGCCGCCCCGAGCGCAAAGAGCATTGCCTTGGTGAATGTGTTCATAAGAAAAATAAAAAGATTGTGATTTTTTTCAGTACTAGGACTTCCTCACTTTGATGCAGTTCGAGGAAAAACTGAGCAACGAAGTAAGGCGTATGTGCTATACGGCGCACGAGTAGCGCAGGTTTTGACGAAGAAATGCGCAAAGTGAGGACGTCCTCAGTATATCACAAACAAACGCTACACCACCGGAAGCCATTCGGAACTTCCGAGCACCATACCAATAAGGAAAAGGATGAGCGTCACTTGAACCGCAAGACGTTTCTTTGACACTCCTCCCGATGCCTCACCCTGAATCATATCCCAGAGGGGGGAGAGAAAAAGTAGCGTGATTACGCCCGATGTCAGATAACCGAAGGGCCAAAAGGTTCCAATCCAACCGATTTCTGCCGCGGAAAATCCGAAAAGGAGCGCAAAGAACCATGCCTTTCGAGGATTATTCCGGAATAATCGGACAAAAACGGAAAGCCCAACCAAAAAGGACGAGAGACCGTAAGAAGTCATGAGCATCCATTCGCTGAATCGTTGAAAATTCAAAAAGATTCCGAAAAATCCGCTAAACAAAAAAAAGAGCGTCGTCATCGCAACGAGAGAGAGCATGCTCCCCGCCGTCATATCTCCCGCGTATTGTCGAAGACGATAAACACCGAGAACGCTCGTATAGAAAACGAGCGAACTCAAAAAAATGAAGACGTGTTTTTCTCGCGGCGAACTGATAAAGAAAAGGAGGAGTATGGAAGAAAACGAAAAAAGCGTCGGAATAATGGCGGAACCGACAGATCCTCCAAATCGAGAGAGCGCCCGAAAAAGTATCGCGAGAAGAAAAAAGACGAGCACCGAAAACTTCATCGGAATGACAATCGCCGCCTCGAGAAGCCCGAAAAACGAAAGAGCGAAAACAAGAATGGAAATATGAAAAAACATACGGGGGAACGGAATTCATCAACAATCATCACTCTCGTTTTCGATTCAAATCGATCAACCGCAACCAATCGAATCAATTTCCAAAATTCTTGAAAGTATTTTTTCGAAGCACGACTGTTTCAGTATCACAACTCCTCTCCGCCGTATGGATATTCCACTTTCCGATTGAACTTCCGAAAGACGGAGACACCTCGATATCCCCCGCTTTCCCGCCGTTTTCCGATTGCAGAGAAAAAACCGCGCAGAGCTCAAATTCCGCCTCGCTCCCATCCGCAATCGAATCGAAATTCTTGAGCACGCGATATTCGTACGGAACTCCGGTTTCCGGATCCTTCACGTCGCAGTAACTCAAAGAAGAAGACTTTTCGAGATCCGATACGGTTTTCGGCAATGCGGAAAACTCCTGCGCATACTGATCAATACAATCCGCAAGCGAGCGGAGATCATCAGCCCGACGCGCATCAAATGTTCGCTTTCTCGCCATCTCCGGAGATCCGACAGCGAAAAAGCCAAGCGTAATACCGAGAAAAACCAGAAAGAGAAGCACCCATCCGAAGCGCTGAAATGTTTTCCGAGAAATATCCTGGCGATACTGTATCTTCTTTCGCTCGAGGAAGTAGAAGCCAAACACCATTCCCGCGATGCCGAAAACAACCACCGCTTTGAGGAAAAAGCGTGCAGTCGCTTCCCCTTGGAGAAAGGTAAAGAGTATCGTTATGAGATCGCCCACTATGGTGACGGAGGCAGCGAGGAGAACGAGATACGTCAGCCACTTCGTAAGACGCGATTCCACCCGTCCATCATCCTCTCGAAATCGCCGAAACCACAAACGAACCGCGAAAAAGTAGAGCGGAAACGCAATCGTAAGTGCGGCGATCGAATAGTGCGTCGCTTCCGATGAAACGACCGACCCCAAAGCGGCATTCGCCGCCACATCCGGAAAATACCGATCAATAACTTCGAAAAAAAGCGTCCCCAAAGCCGAAACGATAATACCGAGGAGAATAAATGAGAAAAAGCCGATCATAATATCGGCGGTCGATGATTTTCGCGCGAAAGCACCGCCTCGCCGTTCCGGCGTCGGCACTCCCCCTTCAACGAGAGCGCGCGCATAGGCCGCATCCGCCTCCTCTTCCGACCAGCCGACCGCGAGCAATTCTTCTTTCAACTCGGCTTTCTTCACGCCGCTTCGCACCCGACTCGCGACATAGGTCGCCAATTTTTCATTTTCCATAGAATCGTAAAAATTAAAAAAACCGATCTTTATCCCAAAATACGGGATGCCTCGAGTATATCACATTTTCTTCCGTTTCGA
>JAYRSG010000134.1:0-2279 GCA_041920175.1 Candidatus Moraniibacteriota bacterium
CTCACGACCATCACCCAGGATATCAGCGACTTTATGGGATCGCGCTATGGGAAGCCCATTGTCACCAATTCGTCGCTCCAGCTCCTCCTCCGGCAATCGCCGGCGTCGATCGATGTCGTCACCGAAACCTTTTATCTTACCGATCACGAGAAATTCCTCCTCCTGGAGAGCGCGGTTGGCGAGGGAATTTTCTTTGCCGGTTCGAAACATGTTGCGATCAAGGTAGTCGCTTCCTACAGCGAAGATCAAATCATCACGTCGAATCCCGAACAATTGGTCGAGATTGAAGCCGCGAAACGCGAATTCGACGAACAGGGAGGATAGAAGAATGAAGAAGTAAGAATGGGGAATGATGCCTGGGTGCGGGATCAATTGTATTTTGTTTTTTTATGGCGATGCCACAACCGGTAACAAAACAAGACGTGGCATTGCAACTGGCTCAAGAAGAGCAAGAAAAAGAGCGGTTCCAACAAGAATCAAGCATGCTCTTGGAGGCGCAGCGACGGGCGAGAATTATTCAAGAAGAAGTGGAGTTGTCAGAAAGAGAATTGGAAGAAGACGAGAGTGGAACGGGAAACTTCACGACAAAAACCGAATCAGTGAAGCTTACGTCGTATTCGGCGGTTCTCGTGGTCGCGTGTTTCAAGGATTTGATGGATTATACGATCGTCTTTGCTCTCCCGGGAATTTCGACGATAGTGAGTTTGTGCGCGAATACGCTGATATTACTTCTCCTTTTTTTTCCAAAACGCCGGTACAAAATCGCTTCGAATGCGCGACTCGCGATTCTTGACGCCTTCATCTTGATCGGACTCGTTCCGCTCGAAGGGCTGATGTTTCCCTTTAATCTCCTCCCCTTTACGATTGCGGCGGTCGGAATGATTTACATGACCGATAAGAAATTCGTGGCAAAGAGAAATAGCAAGAAGTTCGATAGAAAAGCGATGAAGCAAAAACTCTCCGGCGTCATCGGACAAGCGTGGCGCGATCGAGCGGTGCCGATGAAATATAAGAGCGATATGCGTGAGCAAATGCGCGAACTGAACGCATAACTTGCGAACTACTAACTATCAACTCCTCGCTTACTCACTTATTTTACGCGACGACCCCCTTTATTGTCATTCCCGAGAAATCGGGAATCCAGATACCCTCGCTAAACGTAAACACGCTACGAACGAAATTTGTAATACTTCCTGAGCGCTGGTGGAACCTGGATTCCCGCCTTCGCGGGAATGACGGGTTTTCTTTAGTTTTCGTTTCAAGGAGTGCGTAATGTGAGTTACCCATCATGAATAATTCCGCTTTTTTTCGAGCCTTTACCGATCGCCGATTTCTCGCGGCGAATATGGTGGCGTTCGCGAGTCTCACGCTCCTCATTTTTTTTCCGCGGCAAACTTCCATAGAAACCTTTCTTCTCGCGGTATTCTCGTATGTCATTCTCCCCTTCGTATTTATTCGATTCATCGTCCGAGAACCGATTTCTCGATATGGCGTTTCCTTTGGGGAGGGAAGTTGGACAAAAAAATCTCGATACTGTTTGGCGCGCTCTTGATTTTTGCGGTATTTCTCTTGGGTATGCGGATGATGGGAGGGAAAGATTTGCTCCCGCCGGTTTCCGCCGCGGTGCAAGCGAGCTTTCCCGCCTTTCTTTTTTCGATCGGAGTTTCGGCTGTCCTTAATGGGCTGTCCTGCTTCTTTTTTCAGGGTTTCCTTCTTTTTGCGTGGAGAGAATATTTCGGATGGAAAAGCATTCTCTGGGTGATATTTTTTTTTACGGCATTTCTTTGGGCGAAAAATTCATTCTCTGTCGAAAGCGTATTCTTTTTTTTCATCGGGTGGTTCTGTATCGCTTCCGTCGCATCTTTTTTGTCGCGTTCGGTTTTTCTTTCCTTCTATTTTTTGTTTCTTTCTGATATACTGCTTACTGTATTTCTTCTCTCTCAAATATGAAAAGACAAAATGTTATTTTTCTTTTCTTGGGAACGGGTTTCATTTTTGTTTTGGCTGTTTTTTTCTCGACCCGACCCGTTTTGGCAGTAAGTGTGGATAATTGGGAGGAGGCCTTTGAAATTTTCGAGAGTCGTTATCACCTCAATCAGGAGAGCATGCAGGATCAGGGGGAAAATTTCAATGTTTCGTCGCAGAAGGGACAGGCGCCGCAGGTTATGGTCTACTTCAGCCCGACTGACCCGAAACCCGGGAGCCAAATTGAGGCGCGGGCGTTTCCGGAATTTTTCAGCAATTCAACCGACGCTCTCTACTACACCTGGTATCTCAAG
>JAYRSG010000135.1:0-3945 GCA_041920175.1 Candidatus Moraniibacteriota bacterium
ACGAGAGGACCGGAAAGAACGGACCTCTGGTGTATCGGCTGTTCCGCCAGGAGCACCGCCGAGTAGCTATGTTCGGACCGGATAACTGCTGAAAGCATCTAAGCGGGAAGCCGACCTCAAGATAAGGTAATCGTTCCCCGACTTGTCGGGGAACAAAATACCCTCGGAGAATACGAGGTTGATAGGCTTCAGGTGGAAGCCCTGTGAGGGGTGGAGCCGAGAAGTACTAATGTATTTACGAAATCGCTCTTCATGTTCCGGTTGCCGATCAGGCCGTTTTTGGAGCGGCTGATATTTCCCACACTCTTTTTTATTTTTCATATTGGATGCCAGTTTCTTGGTGATTCCAGCGAGAAGGGTACACCTCTTCCCATCCCGAACAGAGTCGTTAAGCTTCTCAGCACCGATGGTACCCCGCTTGCGGGGGAGAGTAGGACATCGCCAAGACAGTGGTATTCAATTTCGGAAAAGCCCTTTATTGAGGGGCTTTTTTCTTTTTTCCTAATTTTTCTCTATACTGGAAGAAATCCCTTTTTATTTTTCTATGAATCATCGAGATCAGAAAAAGTTGCTGTTCGGGGCGGTGTATGGCGCGCTCTTTCTCGGTATCGCCTATTTGGCGTATCTTCCCTTCAAGCCACCTGAAACATGCGCGGACGGAAAACGAAATCAAAATGAAACGGACATTGATTGCGGCGGCGTGTGTGGCGCTTGCATTGTGAAGCCGGTGCTTGAAGATATTCGCGTTCTTGAAACGGCGTTGGTTTCGGGCGGAAAAGGGAATGTCTATGATATCGCTGGAAAAATATTCAATCCGAACAATGATTATGGCGCCTCAAGTATCTCCTATACTTTTCGCGTGTTTGATGCTTCCTCGGCAGTACTTTTTGAAAAAACGGGAACAAGTTTCGCGCTTCCCAAGGAGGAGAAATATATTGTCGAGATGAACATTTTGATTTCGGGAACGCCCTCTCGTGTTGATCTCTCATTGAGGGAAACGAAGTGGGAGGAATTTTTGGGATATCGGGAAAAACCGGCGCTTGACGTGTACAACCGAAGTTTTGAATATATCACGTCCGGCGTCGGCTTTGGACAAGCGAAGGGTCTGGTCGTGAATAATAGCCCGTTTGATTTTACTAATCTTGGTATTGTTATAGTTCTTCGTGATGGAGGCGGAAAAATTGTTGCGCTTAATAAGACTGAACAAAATACGCTCCGTTCCGGCGAGCAAAGAGACTTTACGCTACCGTGGCCGGATGCATTTCCGGGTGATGTTGAAAAAGTCGAAGTGCAGACGGATGCTAATGTGTATCGTACTGACACCTTTATTCGACAGTACCTCCCCAACTCATCTGAGTCGTTTCAACGGTTGAATCGGTAATGAGATCTATGTTTCGGCGTTTTTTTCAAGGAGATTGGATATTGCTTTCGGCGACATATCTGCTTCTCGGAGTGGGATTATTGACGATATACAGTTTGTCGGATGGGTTTCCGCACCAAAATATTTTCGTACGGCAATCGGTGTTTGCAGCTCTGGGGACGCTCGCGCTTTTTTTGTTTCCGGTCTTTGACTATCGGCATCTCTCAAAATTGAGCACCTCGATTTATTTTCTCATGACGGGAACACTTTCGTTTGTGTTGTTTTTCGGGAGTACGATTCGTGGCACGTCCGGATGGATACAGATTGCCGGGTTCCAGTTTCAACCGGTCGAATTTTCGAAAATCGTTCTTATTATTTTTCTTGCCAGCTTCATTTCGCAAAAACGCAGCGAGCTCGGGGATTTTATTCGTCTCGTTGTGTCGTTTGCTTTGACCTCTCTCCTTGTTTTTCTTGTTTTGAAACAACCTGATTTGGGGAGCGCGCTCGTTCTCGTGGGAATTTGGTTTTTTATGGTTATTGTTTCCGGCATACGAAAACGACACCTCGCGTTTCTCGGCATATTCTTCTCGGTTCTTGCGCTGGTTGGTTGGTTTTTTCTCGCTCCGTATCAAAAGGATCGGATTTTCACGTTTCTTCATCCCGATCAAGATCGTCAGGGAAGCGGATATAATGTGTTTCAGTCGCTTGTTGCGGTGGGTTCGGGAGGTATCGGCGGAAAGGGACTGGGACACGGATCGCAATCGCAGCTTCAATTTTTGCCGGAACGGCATACGGATTTTATTTTCGCAGTTGTATCGGAGGAACTTGGATTCATTGGGGCGGGATTGGTTCTTTTTCTTTTTGGAATACTTCTTTTTCGAATTGTCGGGGTGGCGCTTTCGGCTCGGGATAATTTCGGTTATCTTCTCGGTATGGGGTTCGCCTCTTTTCTGTTCATTCAGATATTCGTGAATATCGGTATGAATATCGGTGTTCTTCCGGTAACCGGAATACCGCTTCCACTTTTGAGTTACGGCGGGAGTTCTCTGCTCTCGGTGTTTCTCGGCCTTGCCATTATTCAGAATATTGTTTCTCGCCGAAAAGAGCATGAGTCGTACGAATGGTCCGGTTTTTGAGAGAGATTTTTGCGAGACTCTTTGTTTTTTTCAGTTGTTTTTTTTGTTTGACAGGCAATTAAATTTTTGATAGGCTATCGAAGTACTCTTTTTTTCCTCCCTATGAGATTTTTGGTTATTCTTCAGGTCATCGTTGCGGTGCTTCTCATACTCTCCATCCTTTTGCAGAGCCGGGGATCCGGCATGAGTGTTTCTGCTGGTGGTGGCAACTATTATGCGAAGCGGGGATTTGAGCGGTTTCTTCTTTATGCGTCAGCTGGTCTTGCCATTTTGTTTGTCTTCCTTGCCGGGTTGAATGCGTATCTCTCGGAGCGGCTGTAGACTGTTTTGAGGGTATCGGAATTTTCTGATTGACTTTTCTTTCTTTGCCCGGTACCCTGGAGAGTGGCGGTTTGGTTCTTTGGTTATTCTTTACCGAAGGGACGTCGAAATCCCGTTTTCTGTTTGTGAGAAAGCGGCAGTCTCTTTGAGTTGTGGATATTATAATGTGTAACTTCAGCGTATTCGTATTTCAACATTCCAATTTTTTTCTCCGAAGAAATGGGGGATATTTTTTGAGACAATCGGTTTTTGGGAGAAAATGATGGTTTTTACGCTTTTTTTTGCCGCCATTTTTGGACTCTTTGTGTGGGCGGTAATGCTTTTTTTTGCTTTTACCAAGTCGGTGCCAACGGAAGGAGGCGTCTATACTGAGGGAATTGTCGGTGAACCGCGATCTCTCAATCCCGTATTATCGCAAACAACGGAAGCGGATGCGGATCTGGTCCAGTTGATTTATAGCGGTCTCTTTTCGTATGATGATGCTGGGAAAATTTCCGAAAATTTGGCGGAGCGATACGAACTTCTTGATGAGGGAAAGAAGTATGTTGTGAAACTTCGGCGGGGCGTCAAATGGCATGATGGGCGGGATTTTTCGGCGGATGATGTCGTATTTACGATCCATACGATTCAGGATGTGTCGTACAAAAGTCCTCTTCGCGCCAATTGGCAAGGTGTCGACGTGTCAAAAGAAGATGACTTCACGATTGTTTTTCTCTTGAAAAAGCCCTACTTTGATTTTCTCGAAAATCTTACGGTCGGTATTTTACCGAAGCATGTGTGGGAGAGCGTCGCTCCGGAAAAATTCCCGCTCGCCGATGTCAATCTTAACCCTGTCGGATCGGGACCCTTTCGAGTTGAAGGCTTTAAAAAGGACTCGAATGGGACTATTCTTTCGTATGAGCTCCGGTCGTTTCCGTCCTATTTCGGCGGGGCGCCCTTTATTCAGAAAATTATCCTTTATTTTTACGGAAGCGAGGATGAGCTGCTCTCGGCGTATAATCGTCGAGAAATACTCGGTATGAGCAATGTGACGCCCGAGAAGTTATCGGCGGTTTCGGAGAAACAGGATACGACCATTCGATCGCTCTCGCAACCTCGAGTTTTTGCCGTTTTTCTGAATGAGAAGAA
>JAYRSG010000136.1:0-4942 GCA_041920175.1 Candidatus Moraniibacteriota bacterium
GCCGCCGCCCGCCCGCATTTCAAAGGGCTCCCGCGGCTGATACGCGGGCTCCGAATCCCGCTCGTCAATGACGAATCCGTCGCGACTCGCCGCGTATCCCAAAACCGATGTGTCATTATTCGAAAGCGCGCGATAAAAAATATGCGTCTTCCCGCCTTCTCGGATCGCGCCGGGATTAAAAACACCCTTCGCCTCCCACGCGTGTTCCGAAACGGGGAGAAGCACGGGATTCCCGGACGCGCGCTCGAACACGGTTTTGTCTTTTTTCGCGAGCAAACTCCGGACGAGTTTTTTCACCTCGCAGGTCGCGACCGCGCAGGTCGAATCCGCCGCGCCGTAATAGATGAAAAGTTTTCCCCGACGAACGAGCGCTCCCGACGGAAAGACGATATTTGGAATTTTTCCGTAGAGTTCATACTCTTCCTCGGGTACGAGGAGCGGCGCGGCGCTCCGCGCGAGAATTTTCCGCGGATCGTTCGCGTCGAGTAGCGCGACTTCGATACCGAAAATTTTTCGCTCGGTAAAATAATTTCGAATATGCGAATACACGAGGAGCCACCCTTCGGGCACGCGAACGGGCGGCGCGCCAATCTCAATATGCTCGGTTTCGTCTCGCTGGAGCGGGATTTCACGCGAAGTGAGTGTCGAATACCAATTCCTCCAAAACACCTCCGACCACATATCTTCCGGACGATCGAAGAGCGCGAGCCCGATCGTCGAGGGCGGTCGATCCGTATTCGCCGTCAGAATCGCGGCAAATTTCCCGTTGATTTTCTCCGGAAACAGCGTCATCGCCTTCGCATTGAAGGGTGTCACCAAATGTTTCTCGTCTATTTTTTTGAGATCCTTCGAGAGCGCGACCGCCGCCCGTATCCCATCGGCGGAAAAGGGAAAGGTCGAGAGCGCGGTATAGAAAATGTAATAGGTTCCGTCAAGAAACGTCACGCGCGGATCCTCGCACCCGTACCGCTCCCATGACTTTTCCGGCGCGATGAGGCGACGATGTTTCTCAAAATGAATGCCGTCCCGACTCGTCGCGTGCGCGATCGACGACACTTCATAGGTCTCCCCTTCGTGAAGGACGCGCGATGACTGCGCGCGATACACGAGATCGATCCGGCGCCCCCGCCGAATCGGACACCCGTTGAACGCCGCCTCCCGCTCCCAAAAATTCCCGCTCTCCCCCACCAAAATCGGATTCTCCGCCGATCGTTCCATTCGGATCATATCGTTTCAGTTATACTATAAAAAACATGCACACAAAGAGAATTTCCGCGTTTGGCTAAGAGAAAGAAATTAACGGAGGGGCGAGCAGACCCAAAAAAACCACAAGAGAGAGCTTCTTTGGGTGGTTATTTCTGTCCATAACACAAAAACCCTCCTACCAAGCCCCGGAGCATTTCTTGAACGTGCCAAACGCGGAAATTCTCGTAAAAAATTCTTCACGCTCCCCTGCCTCATTCATCTCCCAACTTCACATACCGGCTCGGCACTACCTTGCTCCCCTCGACGAGCGCTCGGAGGAGGCGCGGGAGCGGCACGGTCGCGACACAGGTCACCGTATCGGCGCCGCCGTAGTAGACGAAGAGCGTCTCATCCTTCACGACCGCCCCGCAACTGTAGACAATGCGCGGTTTCGAACCTTCGTTCTCATACCAGACTGTGGGTTCGAGGATCGGCGCTTTCGATCGCGCGATCACCTTGGTCGGATCCTTCTTGTCGAGGAGCATCGCGCCAAGCTTGTATCCGCAGTCGCGCGTCGTCGCGTGGTAAAGCACGAGCCAACCTTCCTTGGTTTTGATGGGCGAGGGACCGACGCCGCGCACGAGGAGCTCCCACCGACCCTGAAGGGGCGTTTTGGAGTGTTCGCTCTTGATGAACGTATTTCCGTCAAAATCGAGCGTATCAAAATAGTCGATGCGCACCTCCGGACTAATGCTGTGGAGCACGGCGAACTTCCCATGGATTTTCTCGGGGAAAATCGTCCAGTTTTTGTGAATCTCTCCGGGCGGCGAAATCAAGACCGGTCGCGACCAGTTCCATTTTCGGGAGAGAAAATCGTCGAGTGCGATTTTGGTAAGCGCGACGCGTGGAAAATTGAATCCGTCAAAGGCGGTGTAGGTCATATAGAGCGTATCCTCGACGCGCGTTATTTTGGGATCCTCGCTTCCGCCCCAGCCGCCGCCCGAAGCGTACGGCACCGAGCATTTCTCCTGAATCCTTGACACCTTGACATCGTCAAGCGTCGCCGAAGAAACATAGATCGGCATATCAAGTCGCTCGTGAATCGAAAACCCGTCTCGACTGTTCGCATACCCGACCGTCGAGAGTCCGTTTCGCCCGATCGCCCGATAGAGGATGTGCACTTGACCGTCGTCCGAGAGAAACGCCGCCGGATTAAACACCTCTCCCGCTTCCCAATCATTTTCTTTTCGCGGTCCCAAAATGGGATTCCCGTGATACCGATCGAGTTTCGCGGCTTCGGAAAACACCGATACCGTCTTCCCGCGCGAAACCTTCCAGAATTGCGTAATCGACTCGACCAAGAGTTTTCCGTCCACCTGCCAATAGAGAAGCACCTTCCCGGAGAGAGGCGTCGCGCCAACAAATCGAACATCTTTCCCGTGCCACTCTTCCGGCGACTCCCAGAGCGCCTCTTCCGTCCGCCAGAGCACTTTCTTCGGATCGTTTTTCGCGACGAGCGCCGAACCGACCGTGAACCGCCCATCTCGATTTTTGGAAACATAGAGGAGAAGAATTCCTTTTCCCGCGGAAATGGTGTTCGCAAGGGAGAGCGGACCGTTGTCGAAACATTCGTCGCGAGGCTTCAAAATCGCACCACGCTTCACGTTCCATTTTTTCAAATCGGGCGAGACCGCCACTTTGATCGTTCGCTCGCCGAAAAAAAACGCGTGCCCGGCGTCGCCCTCCTCGAGAGAAAGCGCCGCGCCGAGTTCGCGCACATCATCAATCTCGGAAATGCGGCTCCATTCGACGCCGTCATAGGAAATGCCGGAAAAAATCCGTACGGATCCATCTTTTTCCGTTTTCTTATACGAAAGAAAAAACGCGTCTCCCGAAGGAGAAAGCGCGGAAACACGAAAAATTTCCGAGATATCCGGAGACAATCGAAGACTCCCCAAGAGCTTGGCGAAAACGAGTTCCTCGCTCGAAGGAGCGAAATCAACACCGTCCGCGCTCCTCAAAACAGAGATCGGGCGACGCTTCCCTCCCTCGGCGTCACGAACAAAGAGGAGCACTTCCCTCCCCACCGTCGCCACACCAAGAACAAACCGACCCATGGTTTCTCCCATAGAAATTTTTCTTCACATTTGTTTTATTATACCACCAAATCGAAAAAACCTTTTTCGCCGATTGTCAAGAAGTCGGTCCCCGCCATTTGACTATTCATATCGAAGCGCTTCGATGGGATTCAAACGCGCCGCGCGCAGGGCGGGATAGAACCCGAACACGATACCGACACCGGCGGAAACGCCGAAAGCGAGAAGCACCGCGGACAAAGAAACGGTCGTCGAAAGCCCCGCCAATTGCGAAACAAGAATCGACGCGATCCATCCGAGAAAAACGCCGATAATGCCGCCGAAAAAAGTGAGCGTGATCGCCTCGGAAAGGAATTGCAGTTGTATGAAGCGCCGTCGGATTCCGACCGCCTTCCGAAGTCCAATCTCGCGCGTTCGTTCCGTCACTGTGGTAAGCATCATATTCATAATACCGATTCCTCCGACCAGAAGCGAAATTCCGGCGATAGACGAGAGCAAGAGAGTAAAAGTGCCCGTAATGCTCGACGCCGTCGCGATGATATCGTTCTGATTCATGATGGTAAAATCCGCTTGCGCCGCATCGGAGAGATTGTGTCGAGAAAGCAAGAGATCGATAATCTGTTGTTGCGCCGCCGCCATATCGCCCTGACTCTCCGCCGCGACACTGATCGTATTCACGAACGCGTCGCCCGAGAGAAAATGCTGCGCGCTCGAAAGAGGAACATAGACAAAATCGTCGGGATTGTTAAAACCCGATCCGCCCTTCGGCGCCGCCACCCCGATCACTTCGAAATCGACGTTCTTGACACGAATGAATTGTCCGAGCGGATTCGCATCCGCGCCGAAAAGATCGTCGCGCGCCGAGGTCCCCAAGACCGCCACCTTGGCGGAGCTCCTCTGTTGTTGATCGGTAAAAAAATTCCCCGTGTCCATATCGATATTGCGCGCCACGAGATAATCGGCGACCGTCCCCACCACTTCGGTATTCGTATTGTTTCCCTTGGCGGTTATTTGATACCGACGAGATACCTCGCCGGCAACCGCCTTCACGCCCTCCACCTCGCTCTTGATCGCGATCGCATCGTCCGCGGTCAACGTCTGCGCGCTCCCCCGTCCGGCACTCGCGGGTCCGTTTCGTTGCGATCCCGGCAGAACGATAATGAGGTTCGACCCGATCGACTCGATATTCGCCGCAATCGACGCCTCCGCCCCCTGCCCGATCGACACCATGGTGATGACGGACGCGATACCGATCACGATACCCAAAATCGTGAGACCCGATCTCGCCTTGTTCGCCGACAACGACCAGAATGTTTCTTTGAGAATGTCTTGTACCATATGAATTTCATTGAAATCTCTCTCGTCCTCTTCTCTGCACGCCGAGACTTCGAAAAGAAAATTTTCGAGCATCGGATCAGCATTCGTGAAACGCGCGAGAAAAATTTCTTTTCGAAGTCGAGGCATCTTATATATGTGTATCCGATTCAATGCGGCCGTCTCGAATGGAGAGGATGCGTCGTGCAAAATTCGCCACTTCCATTTCATGCGTGATGAGGAGAATCGTATGTCCCCTCTCATTGAGCGCCCGAAACGTCTCCATCACCACATGGCTCGTCTTGGTATCGAGATTGCCGGTCGGCTCGTCCGCGAGAATGATCGCC
>JAYRSG010000137.1:0-2758 GCA_041920175.1 Candidatus Moraniibacteriota bacterium
CGGGAACGAATACGAATCCGGGAACGGGGCACCCACCAGGGGCGCCCCTACGAAATCGGTTTCCGTGCGGTAGGGGCGGTGGCTTGTCCCCGCCCGTTCCCGTATGTGTATTCAAAAACGTATTCGGGCACAGGGCACCCACCAGGGAGTGCCCCTAACAAACGGCAACGAAATGCGGAATACGGGAACACGGTCTTGAACCATGATTTGCGTGATTTTTCGATTACCGTGATGGGGAATCTATACGGGAACGGGAACGAAATGCGGAATACGGGAACGGGAAAAAATTGACGATTCGAGAGAAAGGGGTATCATGACTCTATAATCTGTAATGCCTGAACTATGGATACGGAAACAAAGAGCTTCATCAAAGAAGAAATCGAAAGTCTCGGGATCATGATCACGAAGGCTTTTGACTTCCAACAGAAGAGTATCGAGGCCGTCGAAGGGAAACTTGGCGCGGTCGAAGGAAGACTTGACGCAGTAGAAGGAAGACTTGGCACAGTCGAGGGAAGAATCGAAACGGTCCGACAGGAACTCACTTCAGAAATTCAGGATGTAAAAGAACGCCTCACAGCCGTCGAAACCAAAATTGACCGTGAGACGGAAATGCTTGTTGTCATGGAGAACAACCTTATGGATCGGGATCTCGCGAGCGAAGACCGGACGCAACAAGTGCTCCATCGAGTAGAGCGCATCGAAGATCATCTCAAACTTTCTCATTCGCTCGAACCGGCATAATAGGCGAACCGCATCGTCTCCGCCAAGGGCTTTTTCCCGCAAACACGAGTGCGCGGGACATGTTTCGATCCGGGCGTAAACAACCGGGCGCAGTATATCGCGTGCGGGAATTTCTATCGGATGACAGATGATACCGGGGGCGGGAATTCCGTAGAGACGAAAGATTTTGCGTCTCAAATGATCAATTTCAAGTGCGCGGCGTCGTTCCCTCGGGCTCTTTTGGCATTGGTTCTGACGACGATTTTTTGATGATTTTTTGGAATTTTCTTTTTTGGCGCCATTCCCGGAGGGATTCGAAGAACGTGAAAAAGAAACGAGAAAGAAGTTGCATCATACCTTGCATGCCGGAAAATCCTCCGGAGAGAATGCGATTTCCGAGAAGAGATCCGGTGCGCCGAATCGCTCGAGCAGCGTCTCCTATAAGGAGTTGAACGCGTTCCCAGGTTTCGCTCCGCTCCCCGTCGGGCGTTTCTCCGGTTACGTAAATATGCCCGGTTTTGTCGTCTATATGTTCTCTTTGTTTTTCTTTCTTTTCTCTGAGTCCGGCCTCGATACTGTTGCCGCGCTGTTTTGAAGTGTCGAAAATGGCGCGACTCCAGGCGTTTGGAACGGTTTCGAGTGTGGCGAGAGTACGCCTTGGAGCGGCGGGTCGCCGATATTCCGCGACGGCGCCGATATCGATAAGAACGGTTGCCGAGAGGTCGAGTTTGTTGACGATGGCGGTGCGGAGAAATCGCTCGAATTGTTCTCCCGAGAGACGATTTCCGGACCGTTCGATTTCAATTTCGGAGAGGGCGGAAAAAAGTTCGGGAGTGGTGATGAGGATGCGATCACCGGAAGAAACTTTGCCGCTCGCGACATCGGTGAAGGTTTTCATCGGATGATCTTCGCTCTCGTCCACGAGGCCGTCGCTGATACTGGAGAGTCGATGATCGCGAAAGAGGAGCACGCGCGCTTTGCCGGCGACCGAGAAATGAAGATTATTGCGTTCGACGGCGCAAAAGGCGGCATCAAGCGTGCCGATCCATTCGGTGTTTCCTTCTTTGGCGAGTTCGGCGAGTCCGACATTCACCTTGTGAAGGGATGCTTCGAAACTTTCGACGGCGTCTCGGCGCGAATTTCCGTAGTATTCTTTCTTGGCGAGCGATGTCAAAAAGTTGACAATGTAGGAGGAATTTTCGCTCCGGTCGCCGATCGCCATGACTCCGGCGAGCATTCCGAGGGGTTCGCGCGCGATATTGTCCGGCAGTTGTTGAAAGCACGCCACATACGGCTTCAAAAAACCGTTTCGCGCGACGGAAATTTCTACGGCTGATGGCGCAATTTTCTCGAATGTCTGCCCGCCTGCCGGTAGGCACGGTCTGCCTGCTGAGGGATTTAACTTTCCCGTCGGCGGGTTGGGTTTGTTTGTCGTCGGATCGGACTTGTTCGGGGACGAACCAAACTTGCCGGCAGACGAGCTTCTCGGCGGTTCAGTCTTTTTTGTCATAGATGTTCTCCATTATACCACAAGAATTTTTTTTCTTAACTTCCTCACTTTGCGCATTTCTTCGTCAAATGTTCCGGTGCTCGACGTTGTATGTCTCATACAGCTTACTCCGCTCCTCACATTTTCCTCGAACTGCATCAAAGTGAGGAAGTCCTATTTCTTTGACTTTCTGTGAGGCGGTTCGTATAATCTGAAGGAGCGGAGTCGTTTATTCTTTTTTCTGTACGACTATGTCCGACATATTCGAGACGCTGTTCGGTTCCAAAACGCGGGCGCGGCTCTTGCGGCTTTTCATTTTGAACCCCGACAAGAGTTACACGACCGAAGAAATAGCGGAGAAGGCGATTCTTCTCCGGAGTCCGCTCCTTCGAGAAGCGCGTTCGTTGGTCAAGATCAAATTTCTGGTCGAGCGAACCAAAAATGGAAAACCTTTTTTTTCGGTCAATCCGAATTTTCCCTTTTTTGCGGAACTGCGAACACTTTTCGTTCGCCCCGATTCGAGCGTCTACGAGAATATGTTCAAGAGAA
>JAYRSG010000138.1:0-9625 GCA_041920175.1 Candidatus Moraniibacteriota bacterium
AAAGAGCGACTCGATGATGGAACGTTGCGGCTTGAGTGTTCGGCGAAAGTTCAAGATGTCGCGCTTCACGACGGATATCTCGAAGACCATTTCTTTTTCTTTCCCATTGAACACGCTGTCTTCGATGGCGTCAAGGTTTTTCGCGATATGGTCGAGGCGCGGGAAGCAGGAACTGAAAAGCATTTCGAGGACGTGATACATGAGGTGGGCGGGTGTTTCACTCATAAAAACGCGCCGCTTTCCCTCGCTTTTTTCGAGTGTTCCGAAAAAATCCGCGATTTGGTAGATATCATCTTTGTGGCCGGTGATGAGGTGAGTTTTGGTGAGGATAATGTCCATCTCGCCGGGATAGGTGGTGCGATTGGCGGCGTCGAAGAGGGGGATGTGGACGGAGAGGAAGAGGCAGTTTTCGAATCCGACGGCTTTGGGTTGATAGGTCGGCGTCGAAAACTCCTCGATCGCGATCGGATGGATATTGAAGTTTTCCTGGAGATGGAGAATGTCTTCCGGTCCGGGATTGGGTATGTCGAGCCAGGTGACGGCGCCGAAGGAAATACTTTTCATGTATTTTTGTTTGAAAGAGGAACGCTTTCATTATACCATACTCGATATGAAGCGTTTCCTCGTTTTTTGCATCCGCCTGTATCAAAAAATTCTCTCCCTTGACCATGGGATTTTGGGGAAGGTGTTGCCGTTTCGTTTTTGTCGATTTTATCCTTCCTGTTCGGAATATACGCGGCAGTCGGTCGAGCGTTTCGGTGTTTTTCGAGGTGGATACTTGGGTCTTCGGAGGATCTTTCGGTGTCACCCGTGGCACCCGGGTGGCTACGATCCGGTCCCGGAAAAGTCCCCTCGAAATAAGCGGGGTGCGTTACCGGTATGAGCGCGTATGAGTTCTTTTGCACACCGAAATTTCCAAAAATCCCGCTTCCACAGCGGGATTTTTTGTGATAGGGTGGAGGGGGAGGGAGACAAAATTGTGAAAAAAGGAACACATTTATGAAAACATCAACTGAACGGTATCTCACCAAAGTGATGCAAATGCTCTCAACAGGGAGAGCGACCGAACTTGTATATCGTCCCGCACTTCAGGAGTTTTTTGAATCTCTTTTGGACGGTCTCAAGATTTTGAACGACCCGGCGAGAAGCGAGCATGGAAACCCCGACTTTGTTTTTTTGTGGGGTGATCTTACCTCCGGGTATGCCGAAACCAAAGATATCGGCGCGGATCTCGATCGAGTTGAGCGGAGCGAGCAGATGCGTCGGTACTTTGGATACTCCAATTTGATTCTTACTGACTATCTTGATTTTCGATTTTTCAGGAATGGTGAGCGATACGGAGAACCGATTGTCATCGGTATTTTAAGCGGAGGAGTGATTGTTCCGAAAATTGAAAACTTCGCACTTCTTGAGCGAACCATCTCCGATTTTTTTTCATCAAAGCCGGAAACCATTCGAAGTGGCGAACGTCTTGCCAAAATTATGGGCGGAAAGGCGCGTCGCATTCGGGAGAATGTTGCGCGTTATGTATCCGATTCCTCGGAGAAGAGCGGCGAATTGAAGAGTCTCTTTGAAGTAATGAAGAAACTTCTTGTGCATGACCTCTCGACGGAGGCGTTTGCCGATATGTACGCTCAGACGCTTGTCTACGGACTTTTTGTAGCACGGTATCACGATGAAACGCCGGAAACATTTACGCGGCAGGAGGCGCGTGATCTTGTCCCGGATTCCAACCCTCTTCTTCGGCATTTCTTTGACCACATTGCGGGAGCGAATTTCGACCGGCGCCTCGGAATGATTGTGGATGAGCTCTGCGAAGTGTTCTCCGCGGCGGATGTTCGAGAAATTATGGAGCGGCACTATGGCAAAATGACACTCTGGGGTGAGCGAGAGAATGCTCCTGATCCGGTGATTCATTTCTACGAAGATTTTCTCAAGGAGTATGATCCTGAACAGCGCGTTCGGATGGGTGCTTTCTATACGCCGCTTCCGGTGGTGCGTTTCATTGTTCGATCGGTCGATGCGATTCTCAAAAGAGACTTCGATATTTCCGGCGGATTGTCGGATACGAGAAAGATAGAAACGGTGAAGAGTGTACAAGGAAGAAAGCATAAAGAATCCGTTCACGAAGTTCAGGTTCTCGATCCGGCGACGGGAACCGGGACATTTTTGAATGAGACAATTCGGTTTCTTTATCAGGGGTTTTCCGGCCAAGAGGGACGATGGAGTCGTTATGTGGACGACGATCTTTTGCCTCGCATTCACGGCTTCGAGCTGATGATGGCACCCTATACCATCGCGCATCTGAAGCTTGGAATGACGCTTCGCGAAACCGGCTATACATCCTTTTCCCGTCGGCTCGGCATCTATCTTACCAACTCGCTCGAAGAAGGATACGCGGTTGAACGCAACCTCTTTGAATCGCTTGGCTTCGTGAAGAGTGTTGCTGAAGAATCGAGAAGCGCCGCCACAGTGAAAAACGACACGCCGATTATGATCGTTTTGGGGAATCCGCCCTATAGCGTCGCTTCGTCCAATAGGGGTGAGTGGATTCAGAATCTCATCGCCGATTACAAAAAAAATCTCAATGAGCGAAAGATAAATCTCGACGATGACTATATCAAGTTTCTTCGACTTGCCGAGCATTTTGTGGAGAAAAACAAGCGCGGCGTGGTTGCGATGATCACCAACAACTCGTTCCTTGATGGTGTGACGCATCGCGAAATGCGTCGGCACCTTCTCGAGACATTTGACGATATTTTTGTCCTCGATCTTCACGGGAATGCGAAGAAAAAAGAGACTACTCTCGATGGTGGGAAGGACGAGAATGTTTTTGATATCCAACAGGGTGTTTCGATCACTCTATTCGTCCGGACGAGCCGGGCAAAGAAAAAACTCGGAAGCGTTTCTCATGCGGAATTATTCGGACTTCGGAAAGAGAAATATGCGGCGCTCGCCGATGCCGATATCGAGAAAATGACGTGGAAGAAACTGCGTCCGGTCGCACCGTATTATTTTTTCGTTCCCAAAGATTTTTCCTTGGAAGAGGACTACGCGAAGGGGTTCAGGGTGGATGAGTTGTTTCGAGTGTATTCATCAGGGATAGAGACGCAAAGAGATTCAATCGCAATTCAATTTTCCGAAGAAGAAATGAAAATAGTAGCTCATGAGTTTTTATCTCAGGAGAAAAATACTCTTGTTGGCAAATACGATTTGCATGACGGAACGTATTGGAAATTTTCTTTTGCTAAAGATGACTTGATGAAGGGTGATTATAAGGTTGTTGATATAGTTTATCGACCATTTGACATAAGAAAAAGCTTTTATACAGGGAGAACGAACGGAATTATGGTTCGACCGAGAAATGAAGTAATGCAACACCTTTTGAGGGAAAATGTTGCATTGGTCTCAGCTCGACAGTTTTCTGGCGGAAAATATTTTGTTCTATTGATAACAAATAAGATTATAGAGAGAAGCTCTCAACCTTTTGCTCCAAATCAGATTTTTCCTCTCTATCTTTACCACGAAGACGGAACGAAAACAGAAAACTTTAATCGGGAGATTTTTGATGCGATCAAGAAGAATCTTTCGGGAGAAGTAACTCCGGAAGACGTTTTCGACTATATGTATGCTGCGCTTCACTCACCGTCGTATCGCGAGAAGTATAAAGAATTTTTGAAAATAGACTTTCCGCGCGTGCCGTATCCGGAGAGTGACGCGTCGTTTCGATTGTTGGTTGCAAAGGGTCGAGAGCTTTGCGGTCTCCACCTTATGGAGTCGCCCAAACTCCGGGAATATATCACGACATTTCCGATCGCGGGGTCGAATGTGGTGGAGAAAGTTTCCTATCGAAACGGGAAGGTTTTTATCAATGAAACGCAGTATTTCGGCAGTGTTCCCGAGATTGCGTGGAATTTCTTCGTTGGCGGCTATCAGCCGGCGCAGAAGTGGCTCAAAGACAGAAAAGGTCGGACGCTTGGCAATGCCGATCTCGAACATTGGCAAAAAATCATCGTCGCCCTCGTTGAAACCGATCGGATTATGAAAGAAATAGATTCCATAGATTTCTCCTCATAAAAAGCGAAAGATTCTTGACAAAAATTCAATCATAAACTACATTCAGACATACGCCTATGAACCAAAAAGCGCTCATTCTCTCGATTCCCGTAATCCTCGCCGTCCTCCTTCTCGGGGGATGGTTTCTGTTGCGCGAGCAAAAAGTGGCGGAAGAGAGCCAAAAAACTCCGGTAGTGGAGGAGAATCCCTCAATTGAACCGACCGAGGAATCAAAAAACAAGCCTTCTCTTGAGAATTATTTAGCTCTTTCAAAAAAGGAATTTGAAAATAAAAAAAGTGAAATCTCGAGTACTTTGGATATCGTAAGGAGTGGCGATCTGTCATTTTCCAAAAAGAAGGGAAATATTAACTTCTTTGAGAAAACATTCGAATTTTCCGATGATCCTTGGATGAACTTTAATGTTTTGGTTTATAACTATAAAAAGGGGGCTTCCTATTCTGAATCGTATGAAAGTTTGGAATGGACCATTCGACTTGATGACTATGTAAGAACTTTTCAATCACTGAGACCCGGCGTTCAAGACGCTATTGTGATGGGACACCTTGGGGACGAAAGGGCTTCGGTTGACTATCGGAAGATAGGCTCTCGGTATTATGAGGTGTATGATCTTGGTTTTAAGCCGGGCGGAAATTATACTCGTTACTATGTGACATTTGACGAAGAGCGAAGCAGATTTGTTATTCTTACATTTTCTTACGCTTTTTACTCGCAAGAATATTCAATGCAGGAAGAAGGAGTAGATGATCGCATTTCTTATCCAAAAGAAATACGGGATATTCTCCTTGAGATCGAGCAGGTGATTGGACGCTCGTAATCCTGATTAAGTGGATCGGCTTATGAATATTTTCACATCCTGGAAATATTCAAGGCTGATTCATGAATCGATGAATCTTAAACAAGCGCTCTTTAAAAAAGCGAAAAAGGTGAAGAAATGAAGAGATGTCTTCGGTTGTCTTTTGTTTTTGTTTTGCTGGAGTTTCCTGTTTTTGGGTACACGTTGGATGTTCAGCTTCCATTCTATGATGGCAAGTCATACCAATGTACCCAGAATAGCGATGACGCCCCGACGCATCAATCCGGTAATGTGGCAACGCAATACGATCTTGACTTTGGTTTGCCGAACGGAAGCATTGTGGTTGCAGCTGCTGATGGCACTCTGCGTCATAGAGAGAACCCGAATGGTTTTGGTCTTTATGCGAGAGTAGACCATTCCGATGGGAATTGGACAATGTATGCCCATTTGAGTGGATACATTGTTTCGGATGGACAGCGTGTTTTTGCTGGTCAACCGATTGCCTACTCGGGAAATTCAGGTCTTTCCATTGGGACAGGAGGCGGATATCACCTCCATATTGGAGTTCATGAAGACGATGCGCATGGCGGTGTTGGCATTTCTCAACCCATGAGAGTGTATGCTTTTGAGAGAGATACTGGAACGCAGGGTTATTTTGGAACGGGTTTGCAAGGAAGTAGCGACTTTACTTGCGGACTTGGTTCCCTTGGCCACACCTACGAATCCCGTCCCATCGGAAAAACATTCAGTGATTTTTCCTGCCGGAAATTATCGGGATCGAATGGAGTGTTGTGCTGGAATCTGAATCCGACCACCTGTGAAGATGGATCGGATCATGTCCGGTATTTCCGCAATGCGCGTGGAGCTATGGAGAGCGAAAGCAATGTTGACACATGGCGATGGTGTTTGGAAGACACCGGTCAGTCCGCCAATGTCTTCTCCTTCCTCGAAGGTGGTTATGGCGTCGGTGGTGATGACGGTGGATCAAGTCCTCCGCCTTCCACCCCTCTCCCCAATCTCCAAATCGAAGAGATAACCGTCCACATCATTCCCGAAGATGGAGACAATACCCGACTTATCGAGGAAACAAGTCTCATGAATGTCGGGGAAACCTACCAGGTGAATGTCTGGCCGGTTTCCAAGGAAGAACATTGCCAAAACGGCAACGCGACCGGAAACGAGGACTTCGAAGTCAAGACGGATACGTTCTACAAGGTTGCGATGAGCGAGGACGAGGTCAGTTGGACGCTCCTCTCTCGGAGCGAGACTCACTGCAAGTACATGGATGAAGACAATTCCAAAAAGGAGATGATTTCCTTCACCGTTCCGATCGAAGCCTCCGGGAAACGCGTCTACTTCAAATCGAAGGTTGACGCACCCGGAAACATTTTCGAATCGAACGAGGACGACAACTGGTCCAATGCCGAGTGGTATCCGGTAAACGGCGCCTGCGATCTCGTCATTTCTTCCGGGAATTTGACCGGAGGCAGAGTTTCCCTCAATCAAGGAGAACCCTATGGCTTCGGGGCAACCGTCCTCAATCTGGGTCCCGACCCCTGTCCTTCGGACACGAGACTCTCCTACTTCTACATGAAGCCGGGAGATACAAGTTGGCGCTTTGCTGACGGTGACGACACGCCCGCATTCAAACTTCTTCCCGGACAAGTGAACGAAGAATGGATGACGACGGACACGCTCGTCGCTGACATTCCCGGGACATATCAAGCGCGAATATGCGCCGATACGAACAATGGGAACCGGGAGACAAGCGAAGCTAACAATTGTTTCGATTTTTCATATCCGGTCATTGCCATTGTATGGAAACCGGACTTCATTGTTTCTGCTCTTTGGATAGCCGAAGGAACGACGATCAAATCGGGGACGAGAGTGCATCCGCACTGCGTTGTGAAGAACATCGGGAACGCCAAACCGACGAAGGATATGCGTCTCGCCTATTACATCAACTCGAATCAGTATCGAGATGATGACAATGTGGAGGCGAACGAAATGTGTGTCGGGTGCGAACAGCACGAACAGGTGAACAATGACAATATCAAGCTCGGCGACCGAGGAACGCGAAGCTTTATGTGTTGCGTGGATTATCAAGGAGCGATTCCCGAACTGAACGAAGGAAACAATTGCGCCACTATGTACTTTACGGTGGTAAGGTGAGAGTATGGAAGAAAGGGAGGTCTGGAAGAATTGAATGATTTGATGGAATCGAACCCCCGATGAGCGAAAGCTCTTTTCGGGGGATTTTTTTTGTCTTCTGAAATCGAAAGGACTTGTGAGTTCGAGGGGGGGTGATGGATGAAATGGTCAGAAAAACGCGCTTTTTTCGTGATTAGCACTCGGACTTGACGAGTGCTAATTTCTTTTTTATACTGATATCGTATGAATGAACGACAGCGAAATATTCTCTCGGCGATCGTCGAGCTCTATACGAAGAGCGCGCTCCCCGTGGGGTCGGAAGCGCTCCTCGGACACTCGGGGCTTTCGGTTTCTTCGGCGACGGTCAGGAACGACATGGCGGCGCTCGAAGAGGAAGGCTTTCTCTATCAGCCGCATATTTCTTCCGGACGCATCCCGACCGACAAGGGCTATCGCTTCTATATCGAGCACGGAATGAAAGAAGAGTTCCTCTCCAAGGCGGAGGAGGCGCACCTCAAGAAAGAGCTTCTCGTTCTCGAAATGCGACACGCGCGTCTTGCGCGGACGACCGCGAAGCTCCTCTCGGCGCTCTCGGGGAGTCTCGCGGTTTCCGGCGTGGTCAATCGGGACGAATTCTATGACTTCGGAATGAAGGAGCTGATGGAGGAGCCGGAATTTCAGGAGCTCGACGAAGTGTGTCGATTGGTCGAGGCGCTCGATTCGATTGATGAGAAACTCGAATCAATTCTCGGCAAGCTTCGCGATGGCGAAACCAAAATATTCATCGGTGAAGAAAACCCGATCAAAGAAATTTCCAACTGTTCGATGGTGGTTTCGCCCTATCGGAACGCCGAAGGCGATCGCGGCGTCCTCGCCATCATCGGTCCCAAGCGCATGCGCTACGCCAAGAACAAGTCGCTCCTCGAATACATGAAGAAAATCTTGGGCGGAAGCATGGGAGCGGTTCTGGTTTTTACCATCTTTTCATAAAATTATGGAAACAAAAGTTGTTGAAGGGAAATTTTTGGAAGGAAAGCATGGTCATGAGCTGTTTGAAATATCGCAGAAACTGATCTTGAAGGATTCGTCGACTGAAAAATTTCTTCTGGTGAAAATTGCCGATGAAAAAAGCAGTTTCGCAAAAAGATACGGATTTTGGGATTTTCCCGGCGGGCGAGTGGATATCAGGGAAGATTTGAACGACGCGCTTCTTCGCGAGGTGGCTGAAGAAATCGGAGCGATTCAAATTGATAAGCCGAAGGCGTTTGATTTGTTTCTTGCCGAATATTCGGAAAATTTTGAAAGGCGTGTTTGTATTGTCGGATATCTATCTCTAACACAGGAATCGATCGGACTGAAATTGAGCAACGAACATTCCGAACATCGATGGGTGACAGCGGAAGAGGTGGAGCAAGGGAATGAATATGGCGAAATGGTAAAACGATTTGTAGCGGGAGCTGAAGAAAGACTCAAAGAACGCGAATACTTGAATGATGTGAAACGGGTGTCGGCGGATTTTGAGAATTACAAGCGGCGGCAGGAGGAGCGGGTGAAGGAGCTTTCGGCTTTGTCGGCGGAGCGGGTGGCACTCGATGTGATGCCGGTGCTCGACAATTTCCGGGCGGCGGAAGCGCATGTGCCGGAAGAGGAGAAAGCGAAAGCATGGATGACAGGCATCACCTATATCGGGAAGCAACTTGAGGAAGCGCTTGCGAATCACGGACTCGTCCGGTATGAAGCGAAAGAAGGCGAGATGTTCGATCCGTATCTCCATGAAGCAGTGAGCCACGATGATGGGGATGACGAAGAGGGAAAAATTGTGAAAGTGCTCCAGCCGGGATACAAAATCGGCACCAAAGTGATTCGTCCGGCGAAGGTGATAGTGGGGTGAGGAATAAGCAGTAGCTATCTCGTCATTCCCGCGAAGGCGGGAAACCAGGTACCACGTGTTTAACATATCGTTTCTACAGATTAAATTTGTTTATACTTTCTGTAGGCTGGTGGAGACTGGATCCCCGCTTTCGCGAGGATGACGAAAAAAGAAAGGAGGTGAGTACTATGACGCGAAATATTATTCAGTGGTCACCGATGCGCGAGCTCGATCGCTTCTTTGATGAAGATGTGTGGGCGCATGGCTTTGCTCCCGCCGTCGATGTGCGGCAGGACTAGGATCATGTGATCGTGGACTTTCAGATTCCGGATATTGATCCGGCGAAGGTGAACATCACCATCGAGAACGACGTGCTCACGGTTTCCGGTGCAAGTGAAGAGAAGCATGAGGTGAAGCGCGAGGATTACTACCGCAAAGAAATCAGCCGCGGCGAATTCTCCCGCTCGATCATTCTCCCGATGAAGGTAGAAGGTGACAAGGCGGATGCCGCTTATGAGAAGGGCATTCTCACTGTGACGGTTCCCAAGTCGGAAGAAGTGAAACCGAAGCGGATTGCGGTCAAGGTGAAGTAAGCATCGCTTGCTTCGACACTCCCTGAATAGGTGATATCGGGGAGTGAGAGAGGCAAGTGAAGAAAGATATAGAAGAAGGAATAAAGAATTAAGAATTAAAAAAAAGAATGAAGAATGGGAACATGGAGTAGAAAGCGTTA
>JAYRSG010000139.1:0-1678 GCA_041920175.1 Candidatus Moraniibacteriota bacterium
ATATCGATGCCCATCCGATCCCCTTTCCTCTCGACTGACAACTGTCGGGAAGAGTGATTCGTATTCGGGGAAAAAGACATCGCCCGGAAAATCTCCAGAGACAAGCGTAAGAAAGAGCCGATCGGCACGCGGGAGCGCTTCTCGGTAGACCATACCGCCTCCGATCACGAATACTTCTTCGCCTCCCGGAAAAGATGCCGCCTTATGAAGCGCGTCTTCAAGGGAAAACGCCACAATGATGCCAACAGGGGCTTCCCATGGCGTATCAGTGAGAACGATATTGGTCCGTCCCGGAAGCGCGCGCCCGATCGAGAGGAAGGTGTTTTTCCCCATGATGATCGGGTGCCCCGTCGTGAGCGATTTGAATCGCTTCAAATCCTCCGGGATATGCCACGGTAATTTCCCCTCATTCCCAATCACCCGATTCCCCTCCCCAATCGCAGCAATGATGTTGATCATAAAACTTTTGCAAGATAATGGTCAAAAAATATTTTCGACCAACTTTCATAGGAATCATATCTCCCAAAAAAATCATCCTTTCCTGTCCATTCTCGTTCTACGAGAATATCCGTTTCTCCTCCAGAAAACACCGCGGAATCATCAACATGCACGACCAGTGCAATACCCAAATGAACTTTTCCAACCGAATCGGTTTCATCGTTAATCATGCCGACCACTTCAAGGGATGACCGAGGAAGCGTCATACCAATTTCTTCCATAATTTCTCGTTCCGCCGCATCCCAAAAATCGTCCGGAGAATCCACATGTCCCCCAATACCAACGGAGAATCGGTGATGAAGACGATCTTCGGCGCCTTTTTCTGTGCGCTTATAGGAGAGTACTCTATTTTTCGATATAAATGCGATATAGGGAATAATCTGCTTGTATAATTCATCTTCTTCAACCGATGGGCGCCACCGATAACTCGCCTTGCGAAAAATATCAAAAAGATATTCTGATTCAACAGTAAAAAACGGTTTTGAAAGTATCTCTTTCGGGAGAGTGCTTCGAGAAATGGTTAAAATATCTATTTCCTTCATAAAATTTCCTTCACTCTTTCAAACATTTCTTCGTGTATCTCTTCAATGCTTCTTAATGTATTTTTCCGCACACACGAAATCTTTATCCACTTGTTTTTTCGGCAGAGCCATTCGGCCGTCTTTGCACTTCTTTCCAGATAGTCGAGATTTGTTTCCACGGTATCTGATTTTTTCTTCTCGGCGCCGAGGAGCCGGATGGAATATTCCACCGGCACCGAAAGATATATGACCGTATCCGGCCGGGGAATGCCGAATATTTCGTATTCCATCATATCAAGCCACGCGAGAAACTCCGCGCGCTTCTTTGAATCCGCGATTTTCCCGCCCTGATGAATTTGATTGGCACTTACGTAGCGGTCGAGTACGACCATCGAACCGTCGGAAAGCCACTTTTCTATTTTTCGTTTTGACTCAAACCGATCCACCGCATAGAGCACAGAGGTAATATGCGGATCAAGTGTCGGAAAATTTCCATGCTTCCCATGAAGACAGTCAAACAGCAACTTCCCGAAAAAGTTTTCCTCGTATCGCGGAAAATCAATCGTGCGAACGGAAATACCCTCTCGTTTCAATCGCGCAACAAGAAGTTTGGTCTGCGTCGCCTTCCCCGACCCGTCCGTCCCGTCTATCACAATAAG
>JAYRSG010000140.1:0-2538 GCA_041920175.1 Candidatus Moraniibacteriota bacterium
ACGGGCTACTCCTATCATGTGAGGGCGCGCGACGCCGCCGGCAATCTTTCCGGTTGGTCCAATGTTGTCGGCGCCATAACGCAAACGACTCCATTCGCCGCTTGCAATATCGTTACTCCCTCGAATTTTTCTCAAGCCTCCTACAATGGATATGGCGCCCCTTTTGATTTTTTTGCCGGAAATGCACTCCTTATTGGAACAAAGTGTCTGACAAGTGATCCTCATGTTGCGCAAGTGACGATCGGAAAAATCGGAGACACGACGAGAATTACTTATACAAAGGGGTATTACTATGATCCTGGCGTTTTGAATTGGGTGCAATACTCGGGGACGTGCACGGGAACTATAAACGGTGGCTGGTGCGCGGGTACGACCATCGCAACGATTACCGATCCGGACATTTCAACGGCGAGCGCCGCCACACCGGCTTATTTTGCCGGGATGGTTTGTTCCATTCAAAATGGCGGGTGGCGGTGTGGTTGTAGGGATGCCACCTGTAACAATTCCTATTGGATGATTCAAGGGGCGGGAATATGAGCTTTCGGCAGGAAATACTCCCGGAAATTCCCTTTTTTCGGTCACGTTTCTTCTCTTTTCTAGAACGAATACGCATACAAGGAGTGGGGCGGAGCAAACACTTTCCAAAATTTATCCACAACTTATCCACAGCCGGTTTTTACAAGCGGGGCGGCTTTGCTATACTGTAATCTAGGGAGAAGAAACCGATACTGACGGACACCTGTATGACGTGTGAAGAATTGTGGAAAACGACGCTTGGGGAAGTGGAGCTCTCCGTTTCGAGGGCAATTTTTGTGACGTGGCTCTCGAGTACGAAACTCACTTCAATCGAGGACGGCGTGGCGCGTATCGCGGTCGGCAGTCCCTTTACGAAAGAGTGGCTGGAAAAACGCCTGAATCGCGCCATCCTCCAATCGCTCAAACGACAAGATCCGTCGATTCGGGAAATCACGTGTTTTTTCGAAAAATTTTCTCCCGATGTTTCGTTTCCTCCGATCCGCATGGTCGATGTCGTTCGTCGCGAAGTCTCGCCCTCGTCAACAATGGAAGCGATCTCGTCGGTTCCGAAATCGGTTGAGGATGAGAATCCTTTTGTTTCGATAAAAAAAGAAGGAGAGTCGTTTCCTCTCGGAGAGGCGACTCCGTCTCCACTTTCCTCGCCCGGCGTGCTCCCGGTCCATCCAGGGAGTGGTGTGTCCTCGGCATCGGTGCCGCATTTTGCGCCGAGACTCTCAAATCTGAACACTCGGTACACCTTTGAGAATTTCATCGTCGGCGAGAACAACGAACTCGCGCGCGCCGCCGCGTTCGCGGTTTCACAAAGTCCCGGGATACTCTACAACCCTCTTTTCATCTATGGCGTTGTCGGTGTCGGGAAGACGCACCTGATGCAGGCGATCGGGAATGAGGTGCGCAAAAACGATTCCGGGAAGGTGGTGCGCTACACGACGTCGGAGCAGTTTACCAATGAACTTATCAATAGCCTCAAAAATCAAACGATAGAGTCTTTTAAAGACGAGTATCGCGAAATTGATGTGCTTCTTATTGATGATGTGCAATTTCTTTCGGGACGCGAGAAAACGCAACATGAATTTTTCCACATATTCAACAATCTCTATCAGGCGAACAAGCAAATTGTCATTACGAGTGACCGGACGCCCAAGGCGATTCCGACGCTTGAGGATCGCTTGAAGAGTCGTTTCGAAGGCGGTATGATCGCCGATGTGAGTCGTCCCAATTTGGAAACGCGGATGGCGATACTGCGACTCAAGCTTCTCGAAAGGAGCGCTTTTCTCGAAGATGACTGTGTTCGATTTATCGCCGAAAATATCACCAATAACGCGCGTGAACTTGAGGGCGCGCTCAATCGGGTGCTTGTGTCGGCGGAATTTCAAAAGGTTCGTCCGACGCCCGCGTATATTGCGAAGGTCCTGGGGCAAATCATCACGGCGAACAAAAAAGCGATCACACTCGAAACGGTTACGAAACTCTCCGCCGAATTTTTCAATGTGCCCGAAGAAGAACTTCTCAAAAAAGGACGCAAGAAAGAGGTGGCGCTCGCGCGACAAGCGGCGATGTATCTCGCGCGGACTGAGCTTGATGTGTCGCTCTCGGCGGTCGGAAAATATTTCGGCGGACGCGATCATACGACGGTGCTTCATGGCGTCGAGCGCATCGAGAAACAAATGGACAAAGACGGCCGTTTCCGAGAAGATATGGTCAGTTTGCGGGAAAGACTCTATAGGGAGTAACAAACGGTGAGTAGCGAGTAACGAGTAGTGAGCGAGGAAAGGGGAACGAAGCATGCTTGTATTCAAAGAGGCTTTTAAGAAAGAATTCGTATATTCGTATTGATTCGTAATTCGTAGATGAAACGCTTATGAAGCTCATGTGTACGCAGGAAAATCTGAGGCGGGCGGTAGGGTCGGTGGAGCGGGCGGCGGGGCGACAGAGTACGTTGCCGGTTTTGGCGAATGTGCTTCTCGAGACGGAGAATGGGCGGCTCAAACTTTCGGCGAC
>JAYRSG010000141.1:0-4241 GCA_041920175.1 Candidatus Moraniibacteriota bacterium
CCCGAGAAATCAATCCATTTCCCTCGCGCTCGGAAGTTTTTTCCTCTTCACGCTTTTCTTCTTCAGTTTCTTCGTCTCCGTGCAAGAGGATCGCTATCTTCTCCTTGCAACACCCGTACTCCTCCTCTTCGCCGGCGATATGATCGTCTCCCTCTCCGAAACGATTCCCCTGAAAAAATGGCTCCGAATACCGACAATTTTACTCCTCCTTGTCATCCTTGATGCCGCAACGACTCGATCATTCCTCTTCGTTCCCCAAACACTTTTTTCGCTCGAACGAAACACGCCGCAACCGCCTTTTAAAAGTGCTTACGATTTTCTGGCACAAGAAATGGCAGTTGAAGACTCCCTTCTTTCACCGTATCCATTTCTGGACCGACTGTATCTTGGACGTTCGACCTTCTCGCTTCCTCTCTCCTATACAGGAATTCCCGGGGATTCAAACATGATGAACGGAAAGGAATATTATTCCGGCGTGCGAAATCTCTTCGCACACGGAAGAGCCTCCGGAGAAAAAAAGCTCGCTTCATTGAGAGGGATCGGCGATGTCTACATTCTTCTCGACTCGCTCGCTCTTCGGCGAATTGATCCGAGAATTCTCGAAATCATCCAGAAAGACTCGGAAATCGTGCGGGAAGCATCTTTCCAGAATGATTCCTCTCAAACCATTCGAATCTATCGCCTCCCTCGCATCAACGACGTCCAAAGCGTTCCACTGATTCAGTGATGCGCTATCGAGGTTTGCAACCCTTGACAAAAATCACAAACTGCGCTATCATGCTCGGTCAGCTTAATTGGTTAAGCGGAAAACGAGTATGAAGAGTTTTGTGAAGCAAGGAGGCGGTATTGTAGCAGTATCTCTCCTCTTTGCAGCGTTGTCCCTGGGAGCGAAACCGGGAATGGCGTTCGGATACGGATATGGTCATGAGGAACCTCCCAAAGAAGACGAGGAAACCGTCACTCCTCCCGCAAAATCCGAAAAGACCGAGTCGACGGAGAGAAAACGAGACGGAAAGAAGTACCGTGAATACAAGGAGTACCGAGAGAAATACAAATCGGGAAGACTCGTGTATCTCAAAGTACGATCGTACAAAAGGAGCGTCGACCCCGTTCTGGTTCGGGAATTCACGGATCGACAAACCGTCTATCAAACCTATCGAGGGTGGTCGAAAGAGCAACTTGAGGCGGCGCGTATCAGTGACGAAACCCTCATGAAGTATCTCGAGTACAAACAGTACCGCGGGTACAAGAAGTACAAAGAATTGAAAAATGATCTTGATATATAACTCGGCTCGCACATCACACCGAAAAACACCCCGTCATCCGACGGGGTGTTTCGTATCGCATTTTTTTATCAAGGGAATCAAAAAAATCAAGCGGATCAAGGTTCAAACCCGTTCCCGAACCATCTCCGCAAATGTTTGCTCGTTCACTCGATGCTGGTAGAGCGGCACTCCGTGATTCCCGAGTTGGTTTTCAAAATTCGTCCGGTCGGGGTTTTCGTAGAAAACGCCGAGCGGAAGTTTTTCACTTTCAATCCCGCGACGAAAGGCTTCGACACGATCACGCGTATTATATTTTTCTTCAAGATAATACACTCTCTCTTTGAACCACGGGTAGGTGTTTTGTTTGTTGAATATTGGACACGGCTGGAAAATATCAACGAGCGAGAAGCCCTGATGCTGGATCGCCTTTTTTATTATCTCTTTCGTTTGCGCCACATCACCCACAAACGCGCGTGCGACAAACGAGCAGTCGAGCGCGATCGCCGAGGCGATCGGATTGAAGGGCTCGAGGACGACACCCGCAACCTGCACCGGCGTTTTCATCCCGACTTCGGAGGTGGGCGATGCTTGTCCCTTGGTGAGACCATAGACCATATTGTTGTGGACGAGCGCGGTGATATTGGGATTCCGCCGTATCGTATGCGTGAAATGATTGCCGCCCTCGCCATAGATATCGCCGTCGCCGCTCTCGACGATCACGGTAAGCTCGGGATTCGCCATCTTGATACCGGTCGCCGCGGAAAGCGCCCGCCCGTGGAGACCATTGAAAACATTCGTCCGGTAGTAGTGCGGCGCCTTGCCGGCTTGCCCGATACCGGAAACAGAAACCAATTTTTCAGGTGCAATCTCAAGTTCCGCAAGCGCCATTTTGAGGATCGTGAGAAGCGGAAAATTCCCGCACCCCGGACACCACGCGATATCGGTCTCCCTTGATACGTCAAATATTTTCGAATCCATATCTTTTACAGTGAAGTTATTCTTTCAAAAATTTCTTCAACACTAAATGGCTCGCCATTATACTTGAGAACGCGCTTTATTCCCTTCACACCGTGCTTCTCAAGAAGATTTGCGAATTGTCCCGAGTAATTATTTTCAATGACAATCACTTTTTTTGCATTTTTAAAAAGAGTCTTAACATTCTCGGGAAGCGGATAGACCTGTTTAAAGTGAAGATACCCGATATCATCACGTTCGGACTTTTCGAGCGCTTCGGCAATCGCACCGTGAGTCGATCCCCACCCGACAAGAATCGTCTCCGCCTTTTCCGCACCAAGCAAAACGGGTGGCAATACATCAGCAACGAGTCCTTCGAGCTTTTTCATGCGTTTGTCCATCATCGCAACGCGCGTATCGAGGCGTTCGGTGAGATGCCCGTCTTCGGTATGCTCGTCGCTGTCGGAAACAACCAATCCCTCGCCCCAACCCGGCACGCCGCGTGGCGAGACGCCATTTTCGGAATATGCAGAGCGTTGGTAACCCTTCGCCGTCTCGACAATTTCTCGAACCTCGGAAAGAATTTTGAACGCGTCATTCGGCATGGTCGCCACTGTATCGAGGAAATATTGATCCGAAAGGAGAAAAACCGGCGACTGCCATTTTTCCGCCATATTGAACGCCTGTTGCGCGACCTCGATCGCCTCCTCGTGCGTCCCCGGAGCGAATATCGCACGCGGAAATTCGCCGTGCCCGGAAAAGAGCGCGAGCTCGAGATCGCCCTGTTCGGTCCGCGTCGGAAGCCCCGTCGCCGGACCCGGCCGCTCTGCGATATGGATCACGATCGGGAGTTCCATCATCCCGGCAAGGGACACCCCCTCGCACATAAGCGCGAAGCCGCCGCCCGAAGTCGTCACGAGAGCACGCGCGCCGGCATATGAGGCGCCGAGCCCCATATTGATCGCCGCGATTTCATCTTCCACTTGCTCGACCGCGATGCCGAACCGTTCCGATTCCCTCGCGAGAAACTGGAGGACGCCGGTCGACGGCGACATCGGATAGGACGCGATGAAGTTACAGCCGCCCGCGATCGCCCCCATTGATATCGCTTCGGTTCCATCAAGCATCACCTCACCCTTCACGCGTTCGCTTCGAGAAAGTCTCACCTCAAGATTTTCCGCATAGGCGAGATGCTCGCCGATTTTGTACCCTTGCCGTCCCGCTTCGATATTTCCCTCGATAATTTTGTCGCCCTTTGTTGCGAAACGCGCCCGGAGATACTCCTCGAGCCCCGCGTTCTCAACGCCAAGGAGCCCCAGCATCACCCCCGCCGCCGCCGTATTTTCAAAAAGCGGATTCCCGAGTTCCGCCGCAATCGAAGCGATCGGCGCACGGAGAATCGCGTGATCAAACTCGCTCACAATCACCCGTTCGTCGGCGACAATGAGCGTCTCGGACGAAATTCGGGGTTTCAGATGCTCGAACGCCGCCTGATCGAATGGAAAAAAAATATCCATCGAACGGACAAAGGCGCGCGGCCGCGCCGATCCCACGCGAATCTCAGTCGAATTCGACCCGCCCCGCACCCGCGACATATATTCCTTGGACGCGAAAACCGGATACCCCTCATTCTTCAATACCGAGAGGAGTATTCCCTCAACCGTCTGCACCCCCTTCCCCGCCGCACCGGCGAGAACAATGGAGATTTCACCACGAACATTTTTCATGTATCTTTTTCTCAAAATTTCACCTTCCCAGTATATCACAAAAAACGAAAAGAGCCCCCCAATTGTATCAGGGGGCTCTTGCTGAAGTTATCATGAAAAATAGGACTTCCTCACTTCGCGCATTTCTTCGTCAAAACCTGCGCTACTCGTTCGGAGTATTCCGCATACACCTCCCTCCGTTGCTCGGTTTTTCCTCGAACTGCATCAAAGTGAGGAAGTCCTAAAAAAAAGAGTACACAAAACTACGCCCGCACATGCTTATGAATGAGGGAAGAAATATAGGTTTGGTAAGGGA
>JAYRSG010000142.1:0-6860 GCA_041920175.1 Candidatus Moraniibacteriota bacterium
GAAGAGATCGATCAATACTTGAATGAAGCCGTTCGGACCAAAGAGCCCGCCCACGGTGGAACCCTCCTCATTCATCCACCGCACGGGGAGTTGTTTCACCGTGAAGCCGAGCTTGTGTGCCAAAACAATGAGCTCGTAATCGAAGCCGAATCGGTCCACCACCATGCGACTCGCAATCGCTTCCGCCGCTTCCGCCGAGAGGATTTTGAAACCGCACTGCGTGTCCTTGTACGACCAGAGCCCCAAGACGATTCGAATCGCCCAATTTCCCATATCGCCCATCACTTCCCGATACTTCGGTTGATGCACCTGAATGAATGATCCTTCCAGATCGCGCGATCCGACAACGACATCATTCCCCTCTTCAAGGGCCGGGAGAAACGTTTCAAGGTGCGTGATCGCCGTCGAGCCGTCGGCATCCATAAAGAGGCGGTACTTCCCCTTCGCTTCGAGAAGTCCCTGTCGCACCACATATCCCTTCCCGTGATTCTTCGGATTGTCGATTACGCGAATGTGATCTATTTGGAGCGCGTAATTGCGAGCCACCTCCGCCGTATTGTCCGGAGATCCGTCCACCACGACGAGAATTTCATAACTCAAATCTTTTTGTTTAAAGTACTTTCCGATATCGAGAAGCGTCGTCCCGATACGTTCCCCCTCCTTGTATGCAGGGATAATAACCGAAACCAATGGTTGTGATTCCATAGAAAACAAATGAGTTGAAATTATACTCCTCTCTTTTCGAATTGTATCATATTCTTCCCCGTTTCGCGAGAAAACTCTCGAGAATGATCCGCGCCGCGATCGCATCGTCGTGATCGTCCAGACGCCCCCGAACGCCTTGCGCCATAAGTTCCGCTCGCGCCATTTTGGTCGTGAACATTTCGTTTTCGTAGCGCACCAAAACGCCGAAACGTTCGGCGAGAAGCGCGCCGAGTCGTTCTCCGTCGTATTCGACTCGCTCCCGATTCACGTGAGACGGAATACCGATCACAATCTCTCGCACATTTCGCTCTCCAATAATTGCCGAAAGTCGCTCGAGGAGCGCCGCGTTATTCGGAATCGTTGCGAGAGAAACCGCGACACGCGTCTCCGAATCGGCAACCGCCACGCCAATTTTTTTCTCCCCCCAATCGATACCGAGATAGGAAAAAGAATCCATAGAATCAATTGTCAATTACGAATGTTCAATTACGAATTACGAATTGAAATTCTTTGTTGTTCTTTGTATGGCGCCAATTATTTTTATAATCTCTTCAACAGTGTTCAAAAGAGCCTGAATTTTTCCATCATCACATACATGTGAATCTCCAAGAAGACGAAGCCAGTACTTCGTTTCACGAGCTTCTTTGTAAGCAATGCTCATTTTGTTCAGGAAATCCTTCCTTGATTGTCCCCCAATAGCCTCTTCAACATTTGCCCCAATAGAGGTACCACTTCGCAAAATCTGTTTTGACAGAATAAACTCCTTATTTTCTTTCATAAGAAATCTCGACAAACTGACAACTTCCAAAGAAAATGCATAACTTTTCTCAGCGATGATATTACTCTTCATAGTATCGATTCATTCGTAATTGAACATTCGTAATTCGTAATTATTCTTCCTATCCTGTTCGTGTCACAATTTCAATTCCATTTTCGGTGATGATGACCGTATCTTCACAGTGCGCGCTCAAACTTCCGTCTTCCGTGCGAAACACCCACCCATCTCCGCCGAGGCGAACCGGATACGCTCCAGCATTCACCATCGGCTCGAGCGCAATCGCCATGCCAGCTCGAAATTCGACATCCTTCAAACCGGAAAAAGAAAAATTCGGAATTTGCGGAAGCTCGTGAAGCTCGAAACCGACCCCGTGTCCCACCAAATCGCGCACCACCGAAAACCCGTGCGACTCGACATGGCTTTGCACTGCCTTGGCATAGTCCGAGAGCTTCGCGCCGATTCGTATCGCGTCGATTCCGCGAAGAAGCGCTTCTTCGGTCACCCGCGCGAGGCGCCTCGCCTCATCCGACGCCGCGCCCGCAAAAAACGTTCTCGCCATATCCGAGACCATCCCGCGAAAGCGGAGTCCCATATCTATCTTCACGAGGTCGCCCTCCTTGATAACGCGCGTTTTTTTGGGAATGCCGTGCACCACCTCGTCGTTCAGAGAAACGCACACGGACGCCGGAAACGCCCTCCCATGCTCCTTTCCGTACCCCTTGAAAACCGGCTCGCCTCCCTTCGCGCGAATCGCCCGCTCAGCGACTTCGTCGAGCGTGAGCGTCGAGACACCGGACGCAATCGCGCGCTCCACCTCGCGCATAACGTCCTCGAGGCACTTCCCGCTCTCGCGAAGCGCCGCCAATTGTTTCGCATTCTTCAGTCGAATATTCATAAAAAAAGAGAAAAATCCACGCTTCCCGTTACGCCAAAGTATACCATTTTCCATTTTAGGACAAGAAAAGAAAAAGATCCCGCCAATATTGCGACGGGAATCTACTGGGAAAAATTATTTTTGAAACAGCTTCGGAACACGACTCGCGAGCTCGCGATAGGCATTTTTAATTTCCTCTCTCCCCCTTTGAACGCACCGTTCCCATTTTTTTATTTCTTTCGGAAGAGAAAAATCCCTTGCCTGTACGATTGCGAGAAGTACTCCCGCCTCATATGAAGAAAGATGAAATTCATTGACAAGAGAGTTGATTATACTCTCACACAATTCTTTCGTATTCATTCCGCTCGTCTCCATGTTTCACTCCTTCGTATTTTCAAAGAACCGTCATAAACGTGTCAGACTGTTTGCATCAAGAAGACTCGGAAACACTCCATACGCCCTCTTGCACCAAAAAATCTTGGACATATTTCCGCGTTTCGATATTTAAATTCGCATCACTCATCCAACGCTTTTGTCCGTCTTGAGAAGAAGAAACTCCGTAATGATTCTTAATTCGGTTGTTTATAAAATAAGCGGAAACTTTTTTCAATTCCACGGAAACATTCCCTGATTCATCAACAATAAGAGAAAGTGCGTTTTCAAATAACATCGAGGGTTTGTAACTCCGCTTCGCACAACGCGCTTCAAGTTCATCAATCATACGCACGAGCCAAAGGGTAACATTCAAAAATGGCTCCTCGTCTTTATACCCATTTACATTGCCGGACGCATAGGAATGATATCGAGAGTCATCTTTGTTATGATGATTTTCCACGATAGACTTTTTGAGAAGAGCACTGCGATCGAGTATGTTCACCAAGATTCCCGATCGTGATTCATGATGATCGATAACCGCCCCGAGCGGATCGTCGGGATTGATACCGATGGATTTCAAATATTCTTGATGAGAGTTTCTTTGCGTTTTAGTGTCCTCCCCACTCGCTAGGGGTTCTCTTTGTGTTTTAGCGCCTTCCCCATCCACTGACGAAGACTTGTCACTCCCGATCTCTTGACCGTCAAGATTCATTTCAAAAAGCACAACAACCGGCATATGAGGATTCACTCGCACCCCCGCATTTTTTTCAAGATTCAGCCATTCGCAAACCTTTTCTCTGTCTTCCGGAGAGATCATGACCGCTCCTGTTTCATTCTTTCCTATTTCTATGGAAGGGAATGCTCCAACATTCGCTTTCGCCAATCTTGCAAAAACCGCATCCACGTCCCGAAGAGAGAGCCTCTCCGATCCCCCTTCTCTCACGCTCTTCAAGAGTTCATTTCGACTCATTTCATCTGAAACCGAATTGTACATGATGACTTCCGGGATCGTTGTTTTCCCGCAATCGTGAATGAGACACGCCCGAAGAAAATTAAGCTCCGCGTTTTCGGCCGATTTTTCATTCATTTCTACTTGTATGCGACCATTGATATCAAAAAATGATTTTCCGCCGCTAGCCTCCATGGTCAAGACGTCCGAAAATACTTCCGCACCTATTCGAAACACTCCGAGAGAATGACGAAAAAGCTCTTCTTTATATTGACCGGAATTGCACGAGGATCCGTAAAGACGAATAAGCGTCAACAGTTCAAGATCGTTCTCGCCTTCCGCCCCGTCAAAAATACTGCGAAACTTTTTGGTCGAAGCGTGATCGGCGCCAAACGACTCTTCCAAAAAAGCAAAGAATCGCTGTTTCGTCTCCACCCTCTCGCGAGCAAATCTCTCGCGATCGTGATACATCTCCCGCAACGATGTGTCCGCCAATCTCTCTAGAATTTCTGCACACTTTTTTTGTTCCAACGTCGGCAGCAGCTCTTGTTCGAATTTGTTCATACGCAAAAAAAACAAAAGCGATACGCCTCCAGTGTACCGCCCTTTTCTCTCTCGTTCAAGCGACCGGCACCATCATTCCCCCTCGCCTTCATCCAAGAAGCTCCCCGTCTGGCGATTCCAGAGACTCGCGTAGAGTCCGCCTCGTGCAAGAAGCTCATCGTGCTTTCCCTCTTCTTCAATCGTACCATCTTGATTCAAGACGACAATGCGGTCGAGCTTCCGGATCGTGCTCAAGCGATGCGCGATGACGACTGCTGTCTTGCCGCTCATCAAATCATCGAGCGCCTCTTGAATCGCGTGCTCGCTCTCCGAATCGAGCGAACTCGTCGCTTCATCGAGCACCAAAATTTCCGCATCCTTCAAGATCGCGCGCGCGATCGCGACGCGCTGGCGCTCCCCACCCGAAAGTTTCACGCCGCGCTCCCCGACGAGCGTCTCATAGCCCTTCGGAAGTCGCGTGATAAAGTCATGCGCCTCAGCTTTCTTCGCCGCCGCGACAACTTCCTCATCCGTCGCATCGGGTTTCCCATACGCGATATTCTCGCGAATCGAACGATGGAAGAGGAGCGGGTCCTGCGGGACATAGGCGATGTGCGAGCGAAGTTCATCCTGGCGAATATTTCGAATGTCCTGCCCGTCAATCGTGATTTCTCCCGCCTGCGGATCCGCAAACCGGAGGAGCAATTTCGTCACCGTCGTCTTCCCCGCGCCCGAGGGTCCGACGAGTCCCACCTTCTCCCCATCTCCAATCACAAGCGAAAAATTGGAAAACACGTTCTCGCCATCGGAATACTTGAACGATACCTCCCGAAACTCAATCCGCCCCTCCCGAATCCGATCCGCTTCCGGCACCTCGGGATCAAGAATATCAATCGGCGTTTCGAAAATTTCGATCATCTCGGAAGCGCTCGCGGACGATTTCAATATTTGCGATGTCGAGCGGGTCAACTGCCACACCATGCCAAAGATATTCAGAAGATACGTTTGTACGAGTACAACTGTTCCGACGGTTATTTCTCCGCGAAACCAGAGCCACACTGAGAGGAAAAGACCGGAAAACTGAAGAATCATCGCTAATCCGTTTTGCACCGCCGCCATGAATATGAAAAATTTCCACGCTCGACTCCGCGCCCGTTCTTGCCGGTCGGCATACTCCTTAAATACCCGTTTTTCGTGAAAATGGCCGGAAAAAACCTTCACCGTAAGAATATTCGCGATAACATCCGAGAGTCTCCCGGTTACCTTTGAGTCTTCCTCAAACTCAAGATCATCATATTTCCACCTCTGTTTAAGAAGCGGGATAGTAACAAGAGAAATAACGATTACCCCAAAAAGAAACAGCAAGGCAAGTAACGGCGAAAAAAAGAAAATTCCCAAAAATGTTCCGAGAAGTACGATACCCTGCATCCACAAGGAATATGTAACCGTATCGTGCAAATCTGAAAAAGCATCCGTATAACGACGCACCTGTGAAACCAAACTTCCTGAAAATGTATTCGCAAAAAATCGATACGAACGAAACTGCAACCTTTCAAATGAAAAACAGGAAATATCCCTCATCGCTTGACTTTGAGAGAATATCTGAAGAACATCTCCAATTCGATATGACACATAACTCACAAGAAACACTCCTCCAAGAACAAACAACCAAAACCACACCCCATCACGCCCAATCAATGATTCTCTGGAAATAATGTCAACAATATTTTTATAAATGAGCGGTGGCAAAATATCCGTACATATAATGGCGATTCCGTAAAAAACAAACGCACCCAAAAACCGCCATCGGTATTTCCCGACGACCTTCCAGTACCACGACACGATCTTCCCGATCGGCATGAGTTTTTTCTCTTCCGGTTTTTCTTGTTCTGCCATAGATAAAATTCTCCAGACGAAATATCCCCATCAGAAGACGGGGATATTCCAAAAACATTCGCTTTTCGTGGTTGCGGGGGTGGGATTTTCCTTCGGACCGGGGTTGTCGCGCGAGACGCTCCAACCCTTCAAACCCCACACGCGAGTGAAGCAGTTCACTCGCTCCCCTTCACGCATTCACTCCGTTCACTTGTTGCGGGGGTGGGATTTGAACCCACGACCTCCTGGTTATGAGCCAGGCGAGCTGCCGGACTGCTCCACCCCGCGATATTTTAATCACTCTTTTTCATTTCTCCTGGTTATGAGCCAGTTCCGCTGAGGCGGGACGGACTGCTCCACCCCGCGATAAATTATCTTTCGAAACCCATTCCCTCCCTTGAGACTCTTCAAGTAGAGTTCTCTTTTTCTCGCATCAGAATAATTCCCATAGTCCTCCCGATACACTAACCGCCAATCCTTTCCGCTCTTCGTCCATCGAGATTTCCCTGCATTATGGGAAGAAATCCTCTTTCCCACATCAGCAGAAATACCGATATAAAATCGACCTTCACTTGACTGTATCACGTATACACTAAAAGGAAGACTCGTATCAAACATACTACAAATCCATGAGCCAGTCCCGCCGAGGCGGGACGGACTGCTCCACCCCGCGATAATACTTTTCCTCAAACGTCTTTCAATACTACGAGAATGTGCCACTAAAGTCAAACAGTGGGCGTGCCAAGATTCGAACTTGGGAC
>JAYRSG010000143.1:0-1557 GCA_041920175.1 Candidatus Moraniibacteriota bacterium
ACCTTCCACCTCACGCCCGTGCGCCATCATGAGATCCGCCATTTCGTCGATCACGATGACAATATAGGGAAGCCGCGGCAATTCTTCCTCGCGCTTCCCGCCGCCCGGCATTTCCACCGTCCGCTTCTCGCCGCGCGACTGACGAAGATGATAGGACTCGATATCGCGCGAACCGACCTGTTCCAAAATTTTGTACCGCCGCTCCATCTCTCCCGTCATGGATCGAAGGGCGTTCACCACCTTTTTGGGTTCGACGATCACATCGGTAATGAGATGTGGAATGCCGTTGTAGAGCGAGAGTTCGACGCGCTTCGGATCAATGAGGATGAGCTGGAGGTCGTCCGGCGCATTCTGATAGAGAAGCGAGAGGAGGAGCGAATTGATGAAGACGCTCTTCCCGCTCCGCGTCGTCCCCGCCACCAAGAGGTGCGGCATTTTTCCCATATCCGCGATCGCGTACTCGCCGTGAACGTCTTTGCCGAGAACCACCGTGAGGGGCGATGGTCGCTTGAGAAAAACGGAACTCTCAAAAATATTCCGCAGGCGAACCGTCGCCTGGAGCTGATTGGGCACTTCGATCCCGATGAGCGATTTCCCCGGTATCGGCGCCTGTATGCGGATGGACGGCGCCGCCAGGGCAAGCGCCAAATTGTCCGAGAGCGCGGTAATACGAGAGAGTTTGACGCCCGTTCCGGGACTGAAGGTATACTGCGTCACCGTGGGACCGACCATGGTGTCGTGATGTACGACGTGAATACCGAAATTTTCAAGCGTCCGTCGAATCGTTTCGGCGCGCGCTTCGGTGTCGCCGCCAAAACCCTCTTCATCGGACGTATCCAAAAGGTCCATCGTGGGCAATTGCCAAAAACGCCTTCTCTGCGGAGATCGCCGAAGCGTTGTCGCAATCGGTTTTCGTTCGCCGGAGAGAAAATAAGCCGGAACGGAGGCAAGCTCTTCCGTCGGCGTCTTTTTTTCACTTTTTTCATCATCGGGAAATCGGAGACTCTTGATGTTTTCTTGTTCGAGTTTCTCCGCTTCGGTCGGCGCCGCTTCATCGGACGCCCGCGTTTCCGGCGTTTCCTTGGAAGGCAGAGCGACTCCCGACTCGTTTCCCTCCGCGGATTCGATTCCTTCATCCTCGGCATCACTCCGACGGAGCCACGCTCCGAAAAAATCCGACACGCGAAGGAGGGAAAAGTTAAACGCCGCGATCGTCCCTACAATAAAGAGCGCCACAAAGAGAATCACCCCCCCGATCGTGCCCGCGAGCTTTCCGAAAAGAAACGCGAGCCCGAACCCGATATATCCCCCGCCCTCGCCAAGAGCGGCGATTTTCTCCAGATCGCCGTTCTGGAAGAAGTGGAGGAGTCCCAAGAGACTCATAAAGGCGATCGAGAGTCCGCCCAACTTGAACGCATCCGACCATGAGCTCGTTCGACGACGGAAAAGAAAAACGCCCGAGAGAAAAAGGAGAAACGGAAACGCCCACTTCCCCCACCCCAACGCAAGCCCCGACATCCGATCAAAAAACGCCCCGAGCATTCCCGCGCTCTCAAA
>JAYRSG010000144.1:0-10231 GCA_041920175.1 Candidatus Moraniibacteriota bacterium
CTTCGCACGGGAGTTCTTTTTCTCATCGTGGGAATCGCTCTTGCGCTCTTTTTTGAGCGTTCACTTTTAAAAACGGTTTCCCTCCCGGTTGAAACCGCATCTGCAAGTATAAAAAACAAACCCGTCTTTTTTGGTTTGTTTTTTCTTTGGGTCGCGTTCCTTCTCGGAAATTCTCTCTTCGGCTTTCATGTCGGGATCATTGCCGTTCTCCTCTTCGTCACTCTTCCGCTTTTGTGGATTTTTTTCACTTTGAGAGAAGAAACTCATTGAATAATATATTCCGCGGTTTCGTGAGCGCATTTGTCCCAGGAGAATTTTTTGAGTTGTTCCCTGCCCTTCTCAATGAGAGTGTGTCGTTTTGATTCATTCTCCCAGAGATCGAGAAGCGCCCGGGTGAGTTCATCGATATTTTCGGCATCGAAAAAGGAGGCCGCGTCGCCCGCGACTTCCGGAAGGCTCGAATTGTTGGCGGAAAGTACCGGCACGCCCGCCGCGAGAGCTTCGAGAACGGGAAGTCCGAAGCCCTCGTAGAGCGAGGGAAACGCAAAGAGGCGCGCGCCTCGGTAGAGCGCGACGCGATCGGCGAATGAGATGCGTCCCGAGAGGATGATGCGATCGCAAAAGGGACTCTGCTTGCGCGCGCGGAAAATTTCCTCGCTCATCCACGCCGCCTCTCCCGCGAGGAGAAGTCGTGCCGACGAATGTTTCCGCGCGAGCATTTCAAATGCCGTCATGAGGCGTTCAAGATTCTTTCGCGGCTGAAGTGCGCCGACATACAAAATATATTCGCTAGGGATGAGACCGAATTTTTTCAAAGTCTTTTCCGTTTCTTCTTCGGATATCAAAGGCGGTATGTCGAAACCATGATGGATCACGAGAATTTTCTCTTCGCGCGTCTCGGGATAGAATTTCAGAATATCGCGTTTCGTCGCTTCCGAGACAGCAATGAGACGCGTCGCGCGTCGGATAGCGAAATCCGTAAACCAGTTGAGTCGTCGGAGATCGCGTGATGGAAAATGTTCCGGAAAAATTTTGAAGGCGAGGTCGTGAATCGTTACAATTGATTGTGTTTCGCGCGGCAAAAAAACCGGGAGCGCCTGAACCGGCAGAAACACACGTTCGGGTTTGAGACGAAAAATCTCCCACGAGAACCGCGTCTGCGTCCAAAAAAACGGAAATGGAACCGTGTGAATCGTGTAGTTTGAGAAATCGGGCGGTGTGAGATCGGGATTGAAGTCCCGACGATGATACAGGTTCCACGACTCCTCGGGTGAGATCGATCCGAGTCGCTCCAAGAGTCGTAAGAGATACACCCTCGTCCCGTCAATCCGCTTCGCGTCGAGATCCGCAGCCTGAATGGCGATATTCATACATCAATCATCAATGAGCAAGGAACAATGATCAGTATTCACTGTTCCCCGACTCCCTGTTCCTTGCTCATTGTTCCCTGTTCATTGAATAGTCGTGCCGACAAAATCTTTTCCCAGGAAATATTGTTCGAGATTTTCCGTATCGGCGCCGTTCATGACGACCACCGTAAGGCGCTCTTCTTCGGCAAGCTTCGAGGCGACCGGATCAAAAGGCGCATTCATACCGGGGCTCCAGGTGTCGCCGATAAGCGCGCGAAAATTTTTCCACGATAGAGTGTCAAAATATTTTGCGTTTTTGTTTTGCCTTGGGTCGGCATCATAGACGCGGTCTATGCTCGAAAGATTGATGATCGTTTTGAAGTCGAGATATTTTGCCAAGACAACCGCGATATAGTCGGTCGAGAAACCCGGCCGCCAGCCACCGGCGACGATAATCGGCTCTTTTGCTTGATAGAAGTCGTCGAGATCGTGCGGATTGGTATTTATCCTGGGGTGCGCCCACTCGCGGAAAATCGTGCGGAGGAAGTGGGCATTCATACGCGTCGCGTGGATGCCGAGCCAGTCCTGATCATCATCTTCGATAGTGTGAATCTTCGAGGCGGCATCAATATAGTTGCGCGCCGTTTTCCCGCCACCGACGACCAAGACGAACGAATATCCTTCTTGCACGCGCGCAACAATGCAATCATGAAATCGCTTCACAAAATCAACATCGATCGCCCCCGGCACCACGAGCGACCCTCCGACCGAAATGAGAAAGCGTTTTGAAGGATCGGGTTTCATGGGGAAAGAATGAAGAATGATGAATAGTGAATGAAGAAAAAAAAGAATCGAATAATCTTGTTACTCTTCATCTTTCTTCCCCCTCTTTCTTCCTCGTTATCTTCACTAATTCTTTGAAAGGCAGCATTTTTGATTCGCTTTCGGTTCGCCTCTTCACTTCCGCGCCACCTTTTTCGAGGGAGCGCTTGGAAATGACCACGCGATATGGGATGCCGATGAGATCGCTGTCGCCGAACTTTTCTCCGGCGCTCACGTCGCGATCGTCATAGAGCGTTTCGATGCCGGCGCTGCGCAGCTTCTCGTACCACTCGTTTGCTTCTTTGTCTACGCCGAGCGAGAGAAGATGCGTTTGAAACGGCGCAACACTCTCGGGCCAAGCCATTCCTTTTTCATCGGAAAGCGTTTCGACGATCGTGCCCATGAGGCGCGAGGGGCCGATGCCGTAACTTCCCATCACAACCGGCTTCATGGATCCGCTTTCGTCCTTGTATGTCAGTTCCAATGCTTCCGAAAATCGCGTTCCAAGTTTGAAAATATTTCCCACTTCAATCGATTTCACTTTTTCGAGATCGCCTTTCTCGAGATGGAGATCGTTCAAAACTTCATCGGTATACACCTCTTCATTGACGGCAATATTTTTCGCGCGTGAGAGATAAATCGTGTCTTCGCCAGCATCGCTCAAAGTTTGAAATTCATGACTATATTTGGAAAACACGCCACCGCTCGCAAATGTCTTGAAAGTGATATCTCCGATGCCAACTCGGGAAAAAATATTTGTATAGGCTTCGGCACACCGCTCATAAAATGTATCCAAATCTTTTTGTGTTGCGTCGAAAGAATAGAGATCCTTCATAAGAAACTCTCGTCCGCGCATAATACCGCTCTTGGCTCGTTCTTCATTTCGAAACTTCGTTTGTATCTGATAGGCGTATACCGGAAGATCTCGATAGGATGAGATATGCGACTTCATAAGCGCCGTGATTGCCTCTTCATGAGTAAATCCGAGCCCGAGCTCTGTCCCATTTTTGAGTGAAGTCTTGAACCAGTTGTCAACCGCTTCATCACTCCATCGAGCCGTTGTTTTCCAAAGCTCCGGATTTTGGAGCGCCGTCAAAAAAACCTCCTGCCCGCCTATTTTCTCCATTTCTTCTCGAATGATGCGTTCAATATTGCGAAGCACGCGAAGTCCGAGCGGCAAAAACGTATACACGCCCGCCATTTCTTTGTGGACAAAACCGGCGCGGATCAAGAGTTGCGCGTTCCGACTCACTTCGTCCGCCGGATTTTCTTTGCGCGTTTTAGTGAAAAGCTCCGATTGCTTCATATGTTTCACTTTCCTGAAAATGAAAATTGATATCTGTTCCCCGCCTGCAACGCTTCACGTAGTGTTGCGGGCAGGCCTGCTCCCGACTCATTGTCTTGTCAGTTGTTTGTTGTTCGTTGTCAGTTGTTCCTTGCCACGTCGCTCGCGAGCGACGGTGGTGAATTCCTCGTTCATTGACTCCTACCACCCCTTCTTCTCAAGGGCGTTCTTGGCGGCGGCGCGTTGGGCTTCTTGCTTCGAAGCGCCTTCACCTTCGGCAATGAGATCGTCGCCCAAATAAGCGCCGGCCGTAAAACGTTTATCATGATCGGGACCAATTTCGGAGAGAACGCGATAGGAGGGAGTGATGCCGAGACGCGTTTGCGATTCTTCCTGGAATTGGCTTTTTGGATCGGCGTAGAGTTTCTGCTCGAATACTTCCGGGAGACGCGCTACGACGACGCGGAGAATGAACTCTTTCGCCGCCTCGTATCCCTGGTCGAGGTAGAGCGCTCCAATAATCGCTTCCATCGCGTTTGCCACCAAGTACTGTCGAGAGCGCCCGGTATCTTTCGCTTCGCCCCGACTCATAAGGAGAAAGGGTTCGATGCCGAGCTCCGCTCCCACATGGGAGAGCATTTCTCCATTGACGAGCGCCGCGCGCCAGCTCGTGAGTTCCCCTTCGGGATTGGAATAATGATGATAGAGGTATTCCGTTACGACGAGCTCGAGGACGGCATCGCCCAAAAATTCGAGCCGCTCATTGTGATCGAGCGGATAGTTGCGATGTTCATTGAGATACGATCGATGTGTGAACGCACTCTGAACATATTCGGTATTTTTGAATGAAATACCAAGGAGGTGGGAAACTTCCGCACTGTCAAATTCTTTCATAGAAGAAGCTTCCCGGAAAAAGCAAAAAATTCAACACTCAGCGAATACTCCGCTCAATCGGGGAAGTAAAGCAAAAAAATTAAAACAAAGAAATCTACACCCCCTCAGTCTCCGTTGGTTCGGTTTTTATCTCGCCGGGATGCTCTTCGAGCTCTTTCAATTTAAGCGCGGCGCGGCGTTTCTCGCTCGAGTCGTCCCGCATGGGCTCGCCCATTTCGCGATAAATCGTTCCCAAAACGCCGTTTACGAAGCGAGGCGAGCTGTTACTTCCGAATGTTTTGGAGAGCTCGATCGCTTCATTGATTGCCACTTTGGGCGGCACTTCGTCGTAATTGCCGTAGAGAAGCTCGAAAATGCCGAGCCGAAGCACGTTTCGATCGATCACGGTTACCTGGTCAAGTGGCCACTCGGGCGCGCATTTTTCGATCAACTGATCGATAATCGCACGATGCGCGAGGGTCCCTTCGACCAGAACGCGCGTAAAAGAAGCGTCTTCGAGTCCGGGCGCGAATTCCTCAAGGTGGCGGCGTACGATACTCGCCATTTCTTCATCACTCGCCTTCCGAAAATCCCACTCAAAGAGGGATTGCATCGCCACGGAACGCTGAAGGTGCCGATTCGCCATATTTCAAAACAGCTGAAAAACACCGATAGAAAGGATCGAAAATCTATTTTTTCTCCTTGTTTGACTTTTTTCGCGAAAGCGCCGGTACGGTTTTTCGGTATTCTCGATCTTTGTAGAAACCGCATTTGGGACACACGCGATGCGACGAAATGCTCGCATGACATTTGGGACACGACACGCCATTTTTTACCGTCTTGACATATCGAACACGACCTCGAGCTTGTCGAGCCTTCGAATGATGCTGTTTCGGTACCGACATAGGAATAAGATTAACTTCCGACTACCAACTACTAACTGCTTTCAGGGTACCAGCTTTCTCTTTTTTTGGCAAATGCTCATGTTGCGTTGGCAATTTTCCCGTCGGATCCAACCTGATCGAGACGAATCGAGAGAATTTTGGAGATGCCGTCTTCACCCATAGTGACGCCGTAGAGAATGGAGGCCTGCCGCATCGTTTCCCGATTGTGCGTAATGGCGACAAATTGCGTCCTTCCGGAAAGTTCGGCAAGGAGATCACCGAAACGTTTGGAATTCGCCTCGTCAAGCGCCGCTTCCACTTCATCGAGCACTGCAAAGGGGGGCGGATTATGAGAAATGATCGCAAAGAGAAGCGCCATCGACGTAAGCGATCGTTCACCGCCCGAAAGCATGGAGAGATTCGATATTTTCTTCCCCGGAGGGGAGGCCGCGATATCGATACCGATATCGGTTTCCTTTTTTTCTCCTTCTGAATTTTCTTGTCCCGATTCAGTCTCTTCTTCGAGAGCGAGACCGGCGCCTTGTCGCTTCACTTCCACCCGGAGAAGTTTCGCCTCGCCACCGCCGAAAATAATCCGGAAATAACGGTTGAATTCCCGATTCACCTCCTTCCATGCCGCGTCAAAAGCTTCGTGAATTTTCACATCCATCTCGCGCGCCACCTGTCGAAGCGAATGCGTGGCCTTTTTCAAGTCTTCGGATTCCGTCGTCAAAAACAAAAACCGCTTCTCTGTTTCCGAACACTCTTCAATAACCAAGGGGTCAATACCGCCGATATGTTCAAGTTCCACCTTAAGGCGGAGAATATCGTGCTCATATTTCTCCGGATCAATCGCTTCGCCGTCCCAAATAAGTGTTTCCGGTTTTACACGGAGCTCCTCGTTGATTTCATTTGCAAGGTCTTCTTCGCGAACCTCAACGCGCGCGAGTCGCACTCGTGTCTCGCTTATTGAGTCCTTGAGAGCGTTCAATCGCATCTGCGTCTCTCGGGCGGTTCGCTCAAGTTCGAAAAATTTTTCCGGCTCTCTTCAATTTCTCGCCTTTCTTTCTCAAAGAAACATTCTTTCTCGGAAATTTCTTTTTGGAGAATTTCTCTTCTCTTGGCGAGGCTTTCGCTCTCGTTTCGGAGCGCCGCAAGGCGCTGGTCGCTTTTTTCACGTTCCTCTTTTGGCATTTCAACCGTATGTTTCGTGACGACGGTTCCCTTTCCGGCGTTTTCGTGAAGCTCAAAAAGACGTGTCTGGATGACGCGCGCGAGTTCGCGAAGCTCCTGAAGCTCGTCAAGCGACTCAATATGCGAAAGGCGATCGATGAGTTTGTCTTGATGAGATCGGATTTCCTCGAGTCGTTTTCGGACGAATTCGCGATCAACCGCGACACTCTCTCTGATCTCCCGCGGCTTTCGACGTTCTTCTTCTACCTCTCCTTTTCCGAGCGCGACCGAAAGTTCCCGTTCGACGCGGTAGAGCTCCTCGCGAAGTTTTTGCCGTTCCCTTTCCGAGTCTCGTCTGGGTTCCGCGCGCTCCGCTCGATGAGACGCTTCAAGGAGCGCTTGATTTTCCCGTTCGGACACTTTCTCCAATTCTCGGAGGCGAATCTCGTCGTCTTTTCGCTTCTCGAGAAATATTTCACGTTCCGATTGAAACTTTCGCCACAAAAATGCAAATCGCTTTACTTGTTTTTGGTGAAGTTTTTCGGCCACTTCCGTTCCGCGAGAAGCCTTCTCGGCTTGCTTTTTGAGATTCTTCAGATGCGGATCGATTTCGCGGATGAGCGCGTCCACGCGAACGAGATTCTCTTTCGTGGTTTCGAGTTTTTTGAGCGCGCGCTCTTTCTCGATGCGAAATTGTTTCACGCCCGCCGCTTCTTCAAGCATGAAACGCCGCTCGAGAGGAGATGCCGAGAGGACGGCATCCGACATTCCCTGCGTGATGACCGAATAACTGTCGCGACCGATCGAAGCTTGAACCAGGAGATCGACGACATCCAACAGGCGAACCTTAGCACCGTTGAGCAGATATTCGCTTTCGCCGTTTCGAAAAAGTCGCCGCGTCACCGAGACCTCTTCGTATTCGATCGGGATTTTTTTGTCGCGATTGTCGAAAAAGAGCGAGACCGTCGCGCTTCCGAGACGCGCTTTTCCGCTTGTGCCGGCAAAAATGACATCCTCGCTTTTTTTGCCGCGCAAATTCTTCGTCGATTGCTCACCGATCGCCCATCGGATCGCATCGGCGATATTTGATTTGCCCGAGCCATTGGGTCCCACGATCGCCGTCACCGGAAACCCCCTCGCTTCACTCGAAAACTCAAGCACGGTCTTGCGCGCAAATGACTTGAACCCGACAATTTCGATTCGCTTGAGAAACATGTGGGAAACAAAATTTGGCTCAAATCACAAAGATTCGAGATCGATACTAAGAACTCCGTTCGCGATCGAGAATTTCGCGTACGACGGCCCGATAGGAACGGGCACCCTTGGAGAAGGCGTCGAAATCGAGAATGGATTTGCCGTAGGATGGTGCCTCGGCAAGACGGATAGAGCGCGGAATGACGCTCTTGAAGACGGGACCCGGGAAGTGATCCGTCACCTCTTGCACCACCTGGCGCGCCAGGCGATTTCTCCGATCAAAGAGCGTAAGGAGAGCGCCCATAATACGGAGCTCCGGACGGAGTCGCTCACGCACGAGTTCGATCGTCGAAAGGAGCTGGCTCAATCCCTCGAGCGCGTAGTACTCGGTTTGAACGGGGACGATGACCTCGTCGCTCGCCGTGAGACCGTTTACCGTGAGGAGTCCCAGAGACGGCGGACTGTCGATCAGGATATAGTCATAGTAGGGACGGAGACGCGCGATGAGTTTGGAGAGGAGGTACTCGCGATTTTCGAGATTCATCATTTCGACTTCCGCGCCGGCCAAATCTTGCGACGACGGGAGGAGATGCTGGTTCTCGACGGGTGTCGCGAGGACGACGTTTTCGAGCCGCTCGCCGAGGAGGAGCGCGTGATAGAGCGTCCGCTCGAGCGTTCGCGAATCGACGCCGATGCCGGACGAGGCATTTGCCTGCGGATCGAGGTCAATGAGGAGCACGCGCCTTCCTGAATCCGCCAGGTAGCGCGCAATATTGATGGTCGATGTGGTCTTTCCCACCCCGCCCTTTTGGTTTACAAATGCGATAACTTTTGCCATACTGGCTTTGTCTGGAAACAAAATAAAAACCCGAAAGCTTGGAATTTTTCAGCTTCTTCAGTATACTCCCAAGTGACGTTTCATTCAAGAATTCCATGCCGATGTGGTGGAATTCCGCAGAGTGGGTGCGGCGAGACACGCTGGCAGAAAAACTCAAAGTGAGATTTCTTTGGAAGAAACAAAAAATGCCGATGTGGTGGAACTGGCAGACACGCACGACTCAAAATCGTGTCCCGCCTCGCGGGATGTGGGTTCAACTCCCACCATCGGCACCGACACTATTCTTTTCTCATCGATTTCTGTCGTTTGGCAGCTTCGGCGACATTTTCGAGGAGGCAGGCGATCGTAACCGGGCCGACGCCACCCGGGACGGGAGAGAGAAAACCTTCAAGTTCCCGAACGCTCGCTTGATCCACATCGCCCGTGACATGCGTGCCGTTTTTTACGATTCCGCCGTCAATGACGATCGAACCGGGCGAAAGCATAAGTCCCGTAACAGTTCGTTCCTTTCCGCAGGCCGAGACGACGATATTTGCAACTTTGATTTCCTCGAGTCCTTGGGGCGATCCGCACTCGACACAGGGGAGATGTTTCGCATGAATGCCCTCCCGCTCCAATACCTGGCACATCATATTGCCAAAAGTCCACGAATTTCCAATGACAATCGCTTGTTTCCCTCGAAGCTCCTCGCCCGAGGACTGAATGAGTTCGAGTACGGCGCGAGGGAACACCGGGAAAAAGGCTGGTTCATTCGCCAGAAATCTCCGCTCGTTTTCGGGATGAAATCCGTCCACGTCTTTGTCGGGATCGATGAGACCGACAATTTCATCCGTCGGAATATGTGGAGGGAGCGGGAGCTGAACCAAGATACCGTGAATATTCGAGTCGCCGTTCCACGTCTCTATCGTCGATTTGACCTCCTCTTTTGAAACGTTCTCAAGGAGAAATTTCTTTTCGATTCGTATGCCGAGTCGCTCCGCCATTCGTTCCTTGAGACTCACATAGAGGTGCGATGCCGCATCGTCACCCACCAAAACAATGCCGAGTCCCGGATGAATTCCGAGTGATTGAATACTTTTTTCCGTCCGAATCAAAATCATCTCCGCTCTTTTTTTTCCGTCGAGCATGTTCATAGGATGTTGAAAAAGAAAAAGACGATGAGGAGAGAAAGCATTGTCCGATACCAGAAAAATATGCGATAGCTCGACCGTTCAACCAGTCGAATGAGGTAGCGTATCGCGAAGTATCCGGAAACGGCCGAGGAAAGAACGCCGACGAGAAAAATCGGGTCGAAGCCGACAAGCAGGAAGTCCTTCGTATGAGACGCCATCGCCCCCACAATAATCGGGGTTGAGAGGAGAAATGAAAATCGCGCGGCGGAAACCCGATCGAGACCGAGCGCGAGCGCCGCCGTAATCGTAACGCCGGAACGAGAAACTCCGGGAATGATCGCAAGCGCCTGTAATACTCCAACTGTCAGGGCGTCACGAAGGGTCATGCTTCCGAATGATCGATCCTTCTTCCCAAAAATATCCATAAAAAAAAGAAGTGCCCCGAAAAAGAAAAGTGTCGTCGCTGTAAGGAGCGGATGCCGAAATATCGTTTCGGCTTGTCGTTCGAAGAGTGCGCCGGCGAGAACGCCCGGTACCGTCGCAATGACAAGGAGAAGAAGTATCTTCGGATTTTCAAAATATTCCGGCATATCGTTTCGAAGCCGGAAAATATTGAGCCAATCTCGTCGGAAATACCAAAGAACCGCAAGAAGCGTCCCTGCATGAAGTGCCACATCAAAAGCAAGTCCCGGATCAGGGAA
>JAYRSG010000145.1:0-12279 GCA_041920175.1 Candidatus Moraniibacteriota bacterium
AAGAACGCATAAAACAACATCCCGTGAATGATATGCGAAAACGAATACGCGTCGGCGACCCGTTGCGAGCTAAACTCACTCCACACGCTCCCCTCCCACCACCCAAACCGCCCGTCCGGTCCCAAGAGCGACCGCCCGAACATCCACTCAATGACTCCAGTCCCAAAAACGACGACGAGAGAAAGTCCCATCGTCCACCGATACTCCCACAAAAATTTCCTCACTCTTTCGGTCATAAAAAATTTTGTTTTTATCAGTTTTGTTTCACTCTTTAATGTTCTCGCTTCCTCTTCATAAAAATCAAAAGACTCTTCTTTCTTCCCTCCCCATACTACCCCCAATCCATCACACCTGTAAAATTCCAAAACTCGCCCAAAAAAAGCTCATCTTTCCATCAAAAAATCGGGACACTCACTCACTATTGACTCATAAGAACAAATAATGTACTCTGCCATTTCATCCGCGGTGGATGAACCCAGTCACAGGGGTACTGCGATACACCGTTCCTTAAGAACACGCGAGGAAATCATGAAACTATACAGGTTGTCCTTCCTTTTGTTGGCGGTTATTGCCTCCTTTTCCCTGATGGGATGCGGCAGAGCAATCACCATCCCGAGCGGGGCCGTCGGCAGACAGCTCACGACGTCGGGTCTGGAAAGCAAGGTATACGGCCCCGGAGCAATGCGGCTTGATTTTGCTCTGATTCAGGCATCCCCATCAATGGTCGTGCTCCATACCGGACTCACCACCGAAGAAGTCACCGTCAGCACTGTCTTTCTTCCGAAGTCCAATGTCGATCTTTCGGACGTGAAGCTTGCGCTCCAGTTTCGAGTAAAACCGACAATAGAGGCAGAGAACGAGATTTACAAAAACGTAACATCCGTTCCATCGCCTGATTACTACGGTATCCGAGATATCACATCGCATACGGTCTATCAGATCTACCTGCAACGGATCGCGCCAAATGTGATGATCTCTGTTCTCCGCGATTATACGGTTGAGGAGGTGCTGTCCAATGTCGACAAAATCTCGGAAGCCGTCCTAAAGGCGCTCCAGCAAGGACTGAAAAATCAGCCCATCGAAGTCGTCGAGGTTGGGTTCCCGAATGGTATCGGTCACCCGCCACAAGAAGTACTCGAGGCAAAACGGAAACTCTTTGTGGTGAACGAAAACGTCACCCGGCAAATCAGAGAACTCGAGGGTGCTATCCGCGTCGAGCAACAGAGGCAAATCGTCCAGCAATTGCGAGTCAAGAACGATGTCGCCAATGCAGAACTGGCCAAACTACCGGTTGATCAGTACATTTTCCTGAAAAACATGGAACGATTCGCCGACGAAAGAGTTCCGCTTGGGTTCCTGCCCGGATTCGGGAGCGCGACAACAATGAAACCGTAAACAAGTGAAGGAGTAGAGCAATGAATTCTGAAACTGTTTTGGCCATTGTATTGACCATTGCGTTCATAATATTAGTGGACATTCTGTGTCGCAGAGAAATAAAGCGCGCTTCCGTGCCACAGGAAGCTCGTCCATGGCGATACTTCTCATGGGCGATGCGGTTGATAATCGTCGTTATGATGCTTGTAATCATAGCAAGTCAAATGGACATTCCAAATCCATTTGCACCGGCTTCGGATGAAAGTTCGCCCGCATCCGGATTCAGTCGAAACATTACTGACGACAAACTCACTGTTCCGCCGACAAATGCCAATCCGGCGAAAGCGGCGGAAGACAATCGGAAGCTTCTCGAAGAAGCAAGAAGTCAGCAAGAAAAACCGTAATTTCCTCTTCAATAAAAACCACAAGAACCACCAGCGAAAGCCGGTGGTTTTCATTTTTCTTCGCCATCACTCATATCGCAGGGCTTCCATCGGGGAAACTTTGGAGGCGCGGCGCGCAGGATAGAGTCCGAAAGAAATTCCGACCGCGAGTGAGACGACGAAAGCGACCGCTGCCGCTTGAAATGTCAAAAGAAATTCCCACTCATATCCCGCGGCGCGAATGCCGAGCGCCGAGAGATAGGTAAGAATGACCCCAAGCACAAAACCGAAAAATCCGCCGAGAAGCGACAAAAAAACCGCCTCCGCCAAAAATTGCAAGAGAATATCCGCGTCGCGCGCGCCGATCGCCTTCCGGAGTCCCACCTCGCGAATACGCTGTTTGAGCGCGATTAACATAATGTTCATAATACCGATCCCACCCACAAAGAGCGAAATTCCCGCCACGAAAGCGAGGAAATATTTGAGAACGTCCGTTATCGCACTCAATGTCGAAACGGCATCTGCCGTGTTTCGAACGGAAAAATCATCCGGCTCCCCGTCTTTAATACGGTGCCGATCTCGAAGAATCGCCTGAATTTCAGCGGTCACCAGGGAAATATTTTTTTCTTCATCCACCTTGAGACGCGCAAAATTGAGATAGTCGATGCCAAGAAGAATTTTTTGAGCAGTGCCGAGCGGGACATAAATATTCGTATCGATATTCGAAAATCCCGAGCTCCCCTTCGATTCAAGAATCCCAATCACCGTAAAACTCGTCTCACCGAGCGAAAACCGTTTCCCCAACGGATCTTCGTTTGCGAAAAGGTCCGTCGCCCGACTCGCACCCAGAACCGCGACCCGTCCCAACCCCGCCGCCTCCTCGGCGGAAAAGAACCGCCCACGCGCAAGCGGAATATTCTCGACCTTTGGGAGATCCGAAGAAACCCCCTGATACGACACGCTGATCGATTCGTTCTTGAACGTCGCAACGGCCGATCCGGTGACATAGCCCGTCCCCGTGACAATATGCGGCACGCGACGATTGAGGAGAATCGCGTCGAGGTCTCGGTTGGTGAAGGTCGTCGTCACGATGCCAAAAACGGAGGCAGGCGGACCCTTGGGATCCGAAGCACCCGGCAAAATCGCGATCAGATTCGATCCGACATCGCGAATTTGTCCCACAATGAAATTCTGCGCCGAAGCACCGATTGACATCACCAGAAACACCGCCGCGATCCCGATCACCATACCGAGAACCGTCAAAAACGTCCGCACCTTGGTACCGGAAACATTCCGAATCGCCACCCGCACCGATTGCAACAATCGCCGAAACATACGGATAATAAGGGGGTGTTAAAAAAGCTTCAAACTCAAGAACATCTACTAAGCTTTTTCGGGAAAAATTGTTTTTTTGCGGCTTTCGAACGAAGTGGAAGACAAGCAAAAAAATAATTTTTTCCGAAAAAGCGGATTTTTTAACACGCTCTAAGAACACGTCTCACCGTGCATTAAAAAAGCTTCAAACCGGAGGAATCAAAAGATGACAAACTTTTATCTCACGAGTTTCGTTCGCTCCATAATTTCGCGATTCACGATATCGGCGTCGCGACCGAAGCGAAGGCGTGAGAGTTCTTTGAGGTGTCCCGCAAGCTCTTCATCGCCGGAAGTCGGCGGATACACGGAGAGATTAAACGGTTTCGTGGATTGATTATTGATGAGGAGACGGACGAAGGCCTTGTAGTTGTCGACATTCACGAGATCATGCGCCGAGAAAACCGGCTCAAACTGCTTTTCGAGAAATTCCGCATCCTCGGGACCGACGCGAAATGATACGAGCGAACCGACATTGCCGAAAACCGCCTTGGAAATACTCTCGGAGAGTTGCCCGATAAATTGGTGCGCGATAATGAGATTCAAACCGTACTTTCGCGCCTCCGAGAGGATTTGCGAAATCGAGTCGGTCGTGACATTTTGGAATTCGTCGATATAGAGAGAGAAATCTTTTCGCTCCTTCTCCGGAATGTCCGCGCGAGAAAGCGCCGCCCACAGAATTTTTCCCACGACCACCATGCCGAGGAGGTGACTGTTGATTTCACCGAGCTTACCCTTGGAAAGATTGAGGAGAATGATTTTCCCTTCGTCCATCATGGTACGGAAATCAAGCGTGCTCTTTTGCTGGGCGATAATGGGACGCATCATATCGTTCGCGACGAAGGGCGTGAGCTTCGAAGTGATATACGGCACCATATTGGCAAGCGATGCCTCGCCGCCGGCTTTCTCCGCCTCCTTCACCCAAAAGTCATACACCACCGGGTTCTTGCATTTCGAGAGCTTCATTCGACGGAAATCCGGATCGGCGAGCACCTTGGGAATTTCCATCAAGGTCGAGCCGGTCATCGGATCTTCCATAATGAGGAGCATCGCGTTTCGCATGTACTGCTCAAACATGGGACCGCCCGTCTGTTTCAAATCGTAGAGCTTGTCAAAAATATTGATCATTTCGTTGATAACGAACGTTTTCTCTTCGGGACGGGAAAACTCGAGCATATTAAGCCCGAATGGTCGCTCCGTATCGGCGGGATTGAAGTAGACGACGTCTTCGGCGCGTTCCTTGGGCACCACCGAGAGAATATCGGCGACGGCGTCCCCGTGCGGATCGATGAAGCAAATCCCGCGTCCTTCGCGCACGTCTTGTTTCGCCATCTCCTCCAAAAAGACCGACTTTCCGACACCGGTTTGTCCAACGCAATAGAGATGCCGCCGCCGATCGCTTGGCGCCAAGCGAATATCCGTCTTCACGCCGCGATAATCATTGTGTCCCAAGAGAATGCCCTCCGTGGGGATGTTCGGAGGCGGCGGCGCGGAGCCCGCTTTCTGCCACTTGATATTCGGCGTCTCCGTCGTCGAAATGGGGAAATGAAAAATACTCGCTATTTCTTCGACGCCCAAGAGAAATGCGCTCTCCGGACGGAAAGCGCGGAAAATATAGTCGAAAAGAACGGGTTTCGCGCTCCGCCCGCGCACGCGGCTCGTTCGAAACACATTCGCCTCCGGATACTCGAACTGCGCAAAGGCGTTCTCCATCGTGGCAAGAATCTGATCGGCGCGTTCCTGCGAAGAGGCGGAAGCGAGGAGGCGAACATTCACATGGAAAGCCGCTTTCGATCCCTTGCGTTCGATCGCCTTCACGAGTTCTTGTTCCTCGGGCGTCAGTTGCACGAGTTTTTTGTCTTCCACTCTCTCCCCGGGCTTCTCCGAAGAAGTCGCCGTGCGAAAAATCGACAGAAAAGCGGAACCGAAAAAATGCAAAACGGGCGACTCGTGATAAACGTCTTTGAGACGCTTCCCTTGCTGCATCTCGTGCGCGATCCGTCTCCCCTCTCCGCGCCACAATGTCCCTGCGGGCGAGAGAACTACCTGGAGCGCCGCACCCTCACCCTCCTTCGCAAGCTTACTCAAAGAGTTGGAAATTTCATTGAGCGGATCCACATCGAGGGATTCATAGGTGCGAACGGGAAGCGCGTGACTCTTCGAGATCGAGAGCGTCGAAACCGCCGAAAAGCTCTTCGGCGCGAAAATGGTATAATCCTTTACCTTCTCGACAAAGGCGTTCGGAAAGAAACTGTGCACCTGTTTTTCGACACTCTCCCGAAACTTTCGAGGAACGGAGAGAAAGAAGGTCATCTCTTCTTCCCCTGCCGGATTCGCCACCTCGAACACGATCGCGGGCGGTCCGTAAAAAAATCGCTTGACACTCGAGAGTGGATCGCTCTTCGTCCCGCGAAAGGACTGGAGCGAAACCAAGAGTTGCTCCATCGCGCCAATCTCTTCTTTCCACTGGTCCGGTCGCGGCGCCTCTCCTTTCTTCTCCACCGGCTTCGAAACCTGCACCGTTTCCAAATCCATATTGAGCGATCGATTGATTCTCGAGCGAAAGAACACAAAAACGCGTACGAGCAACAACCCGCCCGAAACCGTCGCAAGCCCGCCCAAAGCAAAGAGCGCGGGAATGAGAATCACATTGAAATCAAACGTCGTTTCCACAAAAAAAGAGTGAGTAATGAGGAGTGAGTAGTCAGCGTTATTCTTCGTTCTTTATTCATTATCTTTCAGCATTCCTCTCTCTCGAAGCCGGTCAGAAAGCTCGTCCGCCAATCGATCATGAGTTCGGTCGAGTGTGTAAGCGTCTATCTCCTTCGCGACCGAAACAGCATGAACGGGGCCCTTCACTTCCGCGAGTTGAAGGAGTTTTTCTATTCGTCCTTCGGCATCCTCCATATGTCGAATCGCGTCGGCGTCAAACTTGATGGCATCATCGGTCGATACGGTCGTCGGCGTCGGCGTCGATTTCGCCTGTAATTCTTTCAACTTTCGTTCATATTGGGACACGTATCGCACCTCCTCCTTCTTCTCGACCGGTTTTTCCGATTTCCCGTCGACCCACACTTCCGATCGTCCGCCGGGCACATCCAAAATATCCCGAACATCTTCGGTTTCTCCCGTTTTCAATTTCTCCGCCACATCCTTCGGCACCCCGATAATCGTTTTTTCTTCCGGCATAATAAAAATGAAAAAGACAGCTTATACCAAATTATTTTCCGCACACTTTTTTTCGTCATTGCGAGAAACGAAGCAATCCAGAAAGGTGACTGAAATCCTGGATTGCCTGCCGACAGGAAGGCTTCGCTCCGCTCGCAATGACAAACAAAAATCATTTCGCGTAATACCATTTAAAAATGCTTTTTCTAAGCGTCATTCCCGCGGAGGCGGGAATCCAGGTTCCACCAGCTTTCAGGAAGCAGAGTACAAATTTTGTTCGTAGCGTGTTTATGTTTAGCGAGTGGTGTCTGGATTCCCGATTTCTCGGGAATGACGATATAGAGGGTTGGTGCATAAGGCAGGGTATAGAAGAAAAATTCTTTTTCGTGATCAACGAATCAAAGAGAAAGAGTTCCTTGAAAATGGTATAAGATGAATCACTCAAGATACATTTCTTCAAATAGAACACGCGGCCGAGAGAAATTTGCTAAAGAGAAGTTCTCGAGAAGGATGAAAAGCAGAACCACCCGTTCTTCTTTTTTGCTTTTGTACTTCAGCAGCAATAACCTCGTCGAGAGCTTGAATTTCTTTAGAAGTCAGTTGTTTGAATGCCTCCTTTGAAGCAAAGAAAGAAGCTCCCGCCTCATCTTTTCCCAAAGCAAGAAGCTCAGTCTTTTTATGAGCAACAAAATCTCGAAACTCTCGAATTCTCCGTCCGACCTGCTGAATATCTCCGTTATACGCCTTGACCAAGGCATCGTATGTCCATGCGATAGGAGTCATTTGCACCACCCCTTCTTTTTCCGATGCAAGCTTATATTGATATGCAACTTCTTCATTGGCCGCTTTATCAATCAAAGACAATAAAGGATCTTGTTCCATATTATCCGTCTTCCCGCCTTCTTTGGTCACTGCGGGAGCGGATGACCCATCGAATTTTTTCTCACTTTCTAAACGAGACGAAATTTTTTCCTGCAATTTTTCGCGAACACGTTCCAAAATATAGAGTGATTGAGCAATCGCTTTCTTCTCCTCCAACTTCGGATCTTCTTCAGGAGAATATAGGGTTTCGTCAACATCTTCCACTATACCAAACAATCCTTTCGACCCAACAGAATGGATGACATTATCGACACTCTGAAGAAGCTGTTTGGGATTCCCATTGAACAGTAACTGCGTTTCTTCGCGACGATGAAACCCTATAGCGTCAGCGCTATGTATCGTATTAGCATTAAGAAGTTGATTTACTTTATACAAGGCGTGAGCAACATTGGAGACATCCGTTTCGGGATATACGCGTTCGCCAATACTCATGAATATCCTCCTGGACTGCTCACACTGATTCCGGTTTTCTTCAACAAAAGACCGGTTGTTATCACCCTCGACAGCGCACAAAATTCCGAGGTCATGCTGGTACAAATGAGCAATACCATAAATTCCATCTATGACATCTTCCGGTCGAAATCGCCTTTCTGAATTTACGAAGACCTTATGTAATTGCCCACTTATATGCTTCAATTTGTCTTTATAAAGCTGAAGAGATTCCTTTTCTTTAGGATCACTTTCGCCTGCCAAGTTCTCATCGAGATCGCGTTCTTTCCCTGAAAAGTAACGACTGTTCAAACTCGCAAGTTCTCGATCAGGCTCCGGCTTTTTTGTTTCTTGAGTCGGGGTTGGTATTGATTCAAATGGATTTGGCATAACAGCAATGTATAATTTTTACAAACTAAACTCGTTGTGTGTTTCTTGTAAGTTTAGTGGTGCCTGGATCCCCGCCTTCGCGGGGATGACGATATTACACCACCATGATCGCCATGTCGACGAGGCGCTCGGAGTAGCCCCACTCGTTATCATACCACGCGATCACCTTGACGAGAGTGCCGTCAACGACTTTTGTAAGCGAGAGATCCGCGATGGACGAAGCGGGATTGCCGATAAAGTCGGATGAAACGAGCGGTTCGCGCGTCACTTCCAATATTCCTCGAAAGCGCTCCGTCTTTGACGCCGTTTCAATCGCCTCATTCACTTCTTCCACCGTCACATCGCGACTCAAGAGAAACGTGAAATCCGTGAGTGACACGACACCCGTCGGCACGCGAATCGCCAAGCCGTCAAACTTCCCCTTTATTCCCGGAATCACTTCGCCGATCGAAATCGCGGCGCCGGTCGTCGTCGGGACAATATTTTGCGCCGCCGCGCGCGCCCGTCGGAGATCATCATGCGGACCGTCCTGCAAATTCTGATCCGCCGTGTACGAATGAATCGTCGTCATCATCGCTTTGGCGATCCCGAACGCCTCATGCATCACTACGGCAATCGGTGCCAAACAATTGGTCGTGCAGGAGGCATTGGAAATGATCGCCTCGCCATTGTATTCACCGTCATTCACCCCCATCAAATACATTGGGATATCACTCCCCTTCCCAGGCGCCGAGAGAATCACTTTCGTGGCACCCGCCGTGAGATGCTTCCCCGCCGCCTCCCCCTTCACGAAGCGCCCGGTACACTCCAAGACCACGTCCACCTCCATATCCTTCCACGGCAACTTCGCCGGATCCGGCTCCGAGAGCACGGGAATTTCTTTCCCATCAACAACAATCGTGTTTTCCTTCGCGGAAACCTCGCGATCAAACGCCCGATACGCCGTATCGTGTTTCAACAAATGCGCCAAAGTTTTCGCATCCGTCAAATCATTGATCGCGACCACTTCCGCTCCCTCACGCCCCGCAAGAATCCGAAACGCCGTCCTCCCGATCCGCCCAAACCCATTGATTGCAATTCGTTTCATACGTTTTTGTTAAGAATCTCGGTTGTTTGTTGTAAGTTGTCAGTTGCTTGCCACGTCGCTCGCGAGCGACGGTGGTAAATTCGTTGTCAGTTGTTCCCCTACATTCCACCTTACGCCGGAGCGGGTTTGTAACCTGCTCCACACGTTTATACAAACGCATTATTCTTTATTCTCCATTCCCAATTCTTCATTCCAATTCTCCGCCTTTCCCGCCGAGCCGAACATGTCGATCTTTTTCCACACCGCCGCTTCGGCGCTCCGTCTCGCGGCGCCGAGCACTTTCCGAATATCCGTCTCATCTCCGCCGGAGAGAGACTGCGCGAGCTGACTCAAGAAGCCAAGTTGCAAAGACGTAGCTACATTGAAACACGAAACACCCAACCCGATCACTTTTGACACTCGTTCTCCTTCCCAATTGGACGCGCCGTGAATCACAATCGGCACGCGGACGCACCGGCGCAACTTCTCAAGTCGCGCGTAGTCCGGTTCCGAGCGCTCCGGGAAAAATCCATGCGCGTTCCCGATCGCGACCGCGAGCGTATCGACACCGGTTTCCTCCACAAATCGACATGCCTCTTCCGGATCCGTCATGTATTCTTCCCAGATAATCGTCTGTGTGGACGCCTCCCCGATATAAGGAACGCTCCCCAATTCGCCCTGCACCGATACTCCGCGCGCGTGACAAAAATCCGAGACCCGCTTCGTCATCGCGGCATTGTCCGCATACTTCTTGCGCGAGCCGTCATACATGACCGAAGTGAAACCGATCTCGACCGCCCGCTCCACGAGCTCGAAACTCTTCCCGTGATCGAGATGAATCCCGACCGGAAGTGTCGGGTAGTAACATTCAACCAAGTCGCGAACGAGATGGTAGATCGCCCGCCCGCCGGCATAGTCGAGTGTCTTCTCGGTCATCTGCACGATAACCGGCGAACGAAGCTCGGACGCCGCGTGGAGAATCGCCTGCGTCGTCTCCAAATTCACCGTATTAAACGCTCCCACCGCATACTTCCCCTCCTGCGCTTTCGTGAGAATATCTTTGACACTGACAATCATAGTGGTATTTTTTCAAATTATCCCTTCCCCCAACGCCCGCATCACCTTTGCCACTTCTTTGGGGTCCAAACTCTCTCGCCCCACGAGAACCCCCGAAAGCCCGGGGCGAAGACAGAGCGAATCTATTTGCTCCGCCGTCACCGATCCGCCATAGAGGAGGGGAAGCGAGTCCACATCGCTTCGATCGAAATGTTCAATGAGAATTTTTCGAATCGAGATCGCCACTTCCAAAATTTCATCCGACGACGGCGTCCGATCCGTCCCGATCGCCCAGCGCGGCTCATACGCCATGATACCACGCCGGAACTCTTCCCGAGAAATTCCTTCGAATGCCCCTTTCACCTGCCGCGCGATCACCTCAAACGTCTTCCCCTCCGCCCGCTCGACTTCCGTTTCCCCGACACAGAGTATCGGACGAATATCGTTTCGAAAGCATGCTTTTACTTTCTTCGCCACCGTCTCATCTGTCTCGCCGCACCATTCCCGTCGCTCGCTGTGCCCCACAAGCGCATACGAAACTCCAAAATCCGAAAGCGAGACCGGCGACACCTCGCCCGTATACGCCCCCCGCTCTTCCCAAAAAATATCCTGCGCCCCAAGCGCCACACCTTTCGGGAGCTTCTTTTTGAACGCGTCGAAAAACGGAAACGACGGACAAACCACCAGCTGAACATTCTTTTTCTTCACGCCCTTCATCGCTTCCGCGACCGCCGAAATATACTCGGCATTTTCCTTTTCCGACACCAGCTTCATCTTCAGATTGGCGATAAGAAAACGCATAACAGAAGCTCTCAAACATTAACAACTCACTCTTACACATCAACCCTTTCCATCGTCATTCCCGAGAAATCGGGAATCCAGTCACCACTTGCTCAACATAAAGTTTTTACAAATGAAGTCTGTAGCGTGCTTTCTGAAAGCGAGTGGAACCTGGATTCCCGCCTCCGCGGGAATGACGGGTTAAGTTTTGGTTTTCATTTCAATAGGTGCGAAAGGTGAGCTATTCATATCAAAAAAACGATATTTTCGGAGAGTATCCTTGAAAATTGGTTTGCTCACAACTGTCCCCGAAGAAATTCTGCCGCTTTTTCGGGTTCGATGGCGGAAATTTCGATGCCGGTCGAGAGTTCGAAGCCGGCCCACACGGCGGTTTTCGGGAGAATCTCGATATGCCAACCGTAGTGCGGATAGTCCCGACCATCGCAGGGAGACGTATGGAGATAAAAATTATACGACGGATCGCCGAGCCCTCGATAGAGCGAGAAGAGTGCCGCGCGGAGCGCTTCTCCCGCGAGCATCTTGTCTTCGTCGAAAATTCGCTCAAAATAGGGCGAGGATTTTTTCGGCATCACCCACACCTCGAACGCCGAGCGAGACGCAAAGGGACAAAAAGCGATGAATTTCTCATTCTCGAATACGACGCGCGTCTTCGTTTCGCTCTCGTACTCCGCCATTACGGAATAGACTTTCTTCCGCGTACTCTTGTAGTATCGCTCGGCACCCCGGAGCTCGAGATCGATATAGGGCGACACCACCGGTATCGCCATGAGCTGTGAATGCGGATGAGGGAGCGAAGCGCCCGATGTTTTTCCGTGATTGTGAAAAATCTGAATGTACTTCACGCTCTTTCGTTTCATAAGGGAGAGGTACCGATCCTGATACGCGTCAAGCACTTCCGCCGCTTGCCAAACCTCCATCGTGGCGAGTTGATTATAGTGATCACGCGTCACGATCACTTCGTGATAGCCCGCGCCGCTCATCGCAAAGTAGGGTCCCTCGCCAAGCTTCTTCGGCGTTTTTCCGCGCGAAAACGCCGGAAACTTGTTCGGAAACACGCGAAGCGTCCAACTCTCGTCTCCCGACGTGTATATGAGAACGTCTTTTTCTTGACTCGTCGCCTCGGGATTTTCGAAAGGACACTGCTCGATACCGACATCGCTCGATTCGTGATCATGGTTCGCAAACTCATCCGGGCGTTTCCCTCGTCCGGTCGCGATGACCACCCAATCCCCCGTCACGATATCCTGCCGAAGTTCCGACGCGGGAGACGATTCTTCTTTTTTGGTTTTTTCCACTTCTTCCACACGACTTTTGTTTTATGGCTGTGTAACTTCCTCCGCCGACTGGTGAACTAACCTC
>JAYRSG010000146.1:0-10081 GCA_041920175.1 Candidatus Moraniibacteriota bacterium
ATCAAGTCGTTCCACAATGTCTCGACTCGTCATATCGTCCGCCGTCGCCGTGAGCGCCATCGTCGGCGTTTCGGGAAAATCATATTTCAACTGCGAGAGGAGTCGATATTCGGGACGAAAATCATGCCCCCACGCCGAAATACAGTGCGCCTCGTCAATCGCGAAGAGCGAGACGCCAACTTCTCGCAAAAACGGCACCAAAGACGACGACCCGAAGAGTCGCTCCGGTGCAATATACAAGATGCGCGTTTTGTTTTGCGCAACCGACGAAAGCACGCGACTTTGCTCCTCGAGCGAAAGTGACGAATTGAGAAATTCAGCGGCGACCCCCGCCATACGGAGCGCGTCCACCTGATCCTTCATGAGCGCGATAAGGGGTGAAACAACGACGGTCACCTGTGGCAAAATGAGCGCTGGAATTTGGTAGCACAAGGACTTCCCGCCCCCCGTTGGCATGAGCACAAACGCATCCCGCCCCGAGAGCGCCGCGCGAATCGCCGCCTCCTGATGCTCCCGAAACGCTTCGAAGCCAAAGACGCTTTTTAAAATATGAAGAGGGGTGGTCATAGGAAAAAGAGAATTCAAACGCCACTTTAGTCTTGCAAAATAAAGAAGGGGTGTCAAAGATTCTTTTCCAGCAAACTCCTTTTGTTCCATAAAAAAAGCCGTGCATTTTCTGATGCACGACTTTGTTGTGATTTCGTTGGGTAGGTTATTATAACCTGAAAACGAAAAAGTTTGCGCGTTGCGCTAGAGAAGAAAAACCTCACCGGTTTGACAATCCAAAACATTCGCCCGAGCGTAGTCACTCGAAAGCAACCCTACATTCTCATGTCCACAGAGCTCACCCCCGTAAGCAAACACTTCCCTAATGTTAGGATCATGAGCAATGACAACAAACAAATCAACTTTATCAACAACTTTCCACACCAGCTTTTTCAATCCATCCTCGAGATCATATCCACACTTATAATCTCTTGTCACAGACAGATTACCAAACTTGGAAGAAATGGCTTTGATAGCCGGATCAACCTTCCTGGCATCCGAAGCAAGTATCGCCACTGGCGAAAACTCAATTTCCTTTTTTGTACAAAAAAACCAAATCTTCTCCGCAAGTTCCTCCGATTGGAAAATTGCCAATTTCTCGCTTAGGTCATTCGGATGCCGTGCCACTATGAAATACTTCATTGTACACCTCACTCATTGTTGTAAAAGGAAGGAAAGGATCTCAAACGAAATCCCCCGCCAGCCGAACTAAAACCAGTGTCCATTTGGACACTCTAATTTTGCATATTTTCACTTTTTTGTCAAATGAAAAACCCTAAATTCTGTCCACAAATGCAACATCCCGAAAATCATGCAAACAAATCCCTCACATCCTTCTCCGTGAAAAGCTGGTGGAATTCGGCGTTTTTTTCGAGGACGGAATCATCAGGAAAAAGAGAATCTGTTCCGTAAAATCGGAAAGATGAGACAATTACACCTCACTAATAACATCGAATCCTTTGAAGCTACCGGTGATCGCCAGTCCGATAATTTTTCCTCGACACAAGCCTCTCTTTCTGATTTGGGCGGCAGTCTCATTCAAAGTAGAGCCTGACCCGACCGCATCGTCAATAATGAGAATATTTTCATATATAGCACTCTCCCCGACAACAATTGTTTTCCGCGCATTTTCTATTCTGTCCTCCAGCTTCGTAAGCGTCTTTTGCGCGATCACAACCGGCGTCCTTACTTTGGAAACCAAGAGGGTTCGCGTCGACAATTTCAAATATTTCTCGAGTTCTTTCATAAACTGCACTTCGCGCTTCAGTGTTGGCGGAACGAAAAGCACACCGTCTATGGACCATTCTCTAATCAAAGCGAGAATTCTTGGTCGAACATCCTCAATCAAAGACCGCATAAGTTTTCTATCTTGACTCTGCTTGGCATGGAGAAGTATCTGTCCAAGTTTGGTTTTCCCGAACCGCTCGATACTGTAAAAGTCGAGATAAAAAAGCTTGTCCAAAAAAACCTCATCAAACGTATTTCGTATTTTCCGCATACCATCAAGGAGCCCGTTTTTTGAAAAAGCATCGTATTTACGCACCGTGGAGACATATTCTTTCCCGGTCTTTATCGGGTCTTGTTGCGTTTTTTCGCACCACAAAACAAAGCCATTCCATCCATACTGCATCTCGCCGCCCGGAGTTATAAAGAGGTACCGATCATCGATAATCTGACGAATCGCGCGATCAATCGCGGAAACATCATTTGATAGATTCTCTTTCTTCGCTACGCCAGAAAAAATCGAGTAAAAAACTTTTGGCGGTTGCCCGATTTTCCGCACTTTTTCTTTCTCCAGAAGCGTTTTGAGTTGTTTCCGAATGGCGCGATCGGTTACGGATCCCAAATAATCCGTAAGCTCCTTTCCACTCACCTGCCCTTTTTCAGCTATATATTCAAGAATTTTTTGAGATGTTTTCATAGCATTTTCACACTATCATAAAAAGTTCCTAGTTCCTAGTGTACTAGGAACTTATATCATTGTAAATGTCATACCCAAACACAGTTTGCAAAATATGGAGCGGAGTGGACACAGGAAAAAACATTACAAGTAAACGGTCATTGACAGGACAATTCATTTCTGCTACCCTCTAAATTAGAACAAGAGAACTCGAGACAAATCCCAGTGGGAAAGTTCTTCACAGAACTATCGGTTTCTCTGACCCCGCCCTTTGACGGGGTTTTTCTATTTTTCTGTAAAGTGATCAACGCTCTTGTGAATACCGGACTCGTCAACAAAAACAATCATAACAGCCATTTCAGATTCCGCCCCAGTGTAGCAAAGAGAAAGAAAGTGTCAAAAACATCCTCGAAAAACTTCCCCACCCTTCCCACCGCCATGTTCCTACGTATTCCCACACATAAAAAATTTAACAAAACACTTCCATATGGAAGTGTTTTGTTAAATCGTTGGAGAGCAGAGATTAAAAACGAAGCGAAGACACGACGCAAACATGTGCAAACATTTCGCTCGTTTTCACGTATAATAGAGGTCGGTCTTCCGGATTAACTCCGATACATGGCAAGCGAACTTTTGACAAAACCAAAAACTGAAGAGAGTTTCTTCGAGAGTGAATTGGTCCGGCGATCGCTTGCGAACCGGGAGGCTTTTCGAGAAATCGTCGAGCGATATTGGGAGCGCTTGTTTCGATATGTGCGGAGAATTTCCTTTTCGACCGACGAGGATATCGAAGACATTCTGCAGGAAACGTTCATCAAGGTCTACAAAAACTTGAACGACTTCGACGGGGACCTCGCCTTCTCAACCTGGATCTATCACATCTGCCGAAACACCGTGATCGACGCGATCCGCAAAAATTCCTCTCGTCCGCGCATGATGAGCCTGGACGCCGAGGACATCGCTCACCTCTTCCGCGACGATACCGACCTCGCGCGAAACCTCGACACCAAAGAACGGCTCGCAAAAATCACTACCCACATCGAGTCGCTTCCCCTCATCTATCGCGAAGTGCTCGTCCTCAAATTTTTGGAAGAGAAAACCTACGAAGAAATCATGGACATCGTCGAAAAACCCAAGGGCACCGTCGCCTCGCTCGTGAATCGCGGGCGAAAGCTCCTCCTGAAAAAAATTCAAGAAGAACGAATATGAACCACTCTCCCATTCCCGATATCGTCGAAACGATCAAAGAGCGACATATCGCGCCGACACCGCGATGGGTCATCATCGGCAAGCGACTCCTTTTTTGGGCGCTCCTCGCCCTCTTCGGCGGGATCGCGGCAATTTTCCTCTCGCTCGCCCTCGTCGATCTCCTCGATCTGGGTCCTGATCTGTTCCGTTCGCTCGGAATCCGACGCTTTCCGTTCCTTCTTTTCCTCGGAACGCCGCTTCTCTGGAGCGTTCTCTTCGCCGCGGCGATTCTCCTCGGACTCTTCACCTTTCACAAAACAAAACGCGGCTACCGATTCCGCGCGCTCTTCGTCGCGAGTCTCCTCGCGCTCATTGCCGTTTCCTTCACGTTCATCGCTCACCGGATCCGACTCGACGACCGTCTCGATTGCGCCATCGAAAATGGAACGCCGGAAGCGTTTCGGAAAATGCTTTTGCCGCGCGAAGCTCGGTGGATGTCGCCCCGAGACGGCGTTCTCGCCGGGAAAATTCTCGAAGCACGAGACGCTTCTTTCACGCTCGAAACATCACAAAGAGAAGTGTGGAGCATCATCTTGACCGACACCACCAAGAAGGGACGATTCGTCCTCATCGAAAGGGGCTTTCCGGTTATCGTCATCGGAACCCCGAAAGAAACGCGAGTTTTCGAAGCCCTTTTCATCCGCCCGCTTCGGAACCGAAAAACAAACGAAGAGAAAACCCGTGCAAACTTTTTCGAAGCGCTTCCGTATAACACCATGCGTGGCGCACACGACACTGTAATTTATAAAAAACATCTATGATTTCAGTCAAAATACTCGCGACCGTCGCCCTGTTGTTCGGGACGATCGCGGCAGGAGGGTTTTTCCTCATCGGAAACGCCTTCGCAAGCGACACCGATCGCCAATCATCTCTCATCGAGAGACTCGCCGCCAAATTCAACCTCAACAAGGCAGACGTGGAAACCGTCTTTGGCGAAGAGCGGGAAGCGCGAAGAACGGAAAGAAATATGAAATTCGAAGAGCGTCTCGCGCAGGCAGTACGGGACGGAAAAATCACCGACGCGCAAAAGTCACTCATCCTTGAGAAACACGCGGCGCTCATGAGCGAGCGCGAAGCCTCGAGGGAATCATGGAAAAATATGACGCGCGAAGAACGGAGGGCGGACGCGGAGAAACGCCGAGAAGCGCTCGAGTCGTGGATGAAAACGAATGGCATCCCCGATGGAATCTTCGGGCTCGGCATGGGAATGGGCAAAATGGGTCGGGGCGGATACGGCACGGGGTGCGGCGGGAAATAAGCCAAGCCGTGCCACAGGAAAAAACATCCCCGAGACAACGGGGATGTTTTTTTTTGAAAAAAACTGGTATTTAGAGCGTTTTAAAAAAGCTTCAAACCCAAGAAAATTGACAGAGCTTTTTCGGGTCCCGCCTTGCGGGATTGCGGCTTTCGAACGGAGTGGAAGACAAGCAAAAAAATAATTTTTTCCGAAAAAGCGGACTCTCTTAACACGCTCTAAAAAATCATATGAAAAAAATCCTTCAAGGAATCGCCGTCGTCACGCTCGCGTTCGCCGTTTGTCTCGGCGGCGTCGCTTCGGTTTCCGCCAATTCTGGAAAGTCAAATAGCAAGACGCACGCGGTCAAAGCGAAAAAGATAGAAATGTCGCAGAAAAGAGTCGTGAGCCGCCTCTCCAGCGTCCAAAAGACAAATGCGGGGTTACACCTCAAGATAAAAGGGTCTCGAAAAACCATTCCGGGAAGAATCACGGCGCTCAACAGTATCACAGTGACCGACGCCACCACCGGAACGAGCACCGTCACCTTTCAGGGATTCACCATGAAGAAAGGTGGCAGTAGCATCACCGTTCTCGTTGACGCAAACACCGTATACAAAGACCGGAAAGGCGCCGCCATCACGGCGGACAAGCTCCTGGTCGGGCACAAAGTGAGCGTCAAGGGGCAGTATATGGAAGGGAGTCGGACACAGATTCTCGCAAAGAGCGTCCGAGATATCACGCTCCCCATCGAAACCGAAACCACCGAAACCGAATAGACTTCGAAAAAATACCGAGCTGTACACCAAACAAAGACCGTCCTTATATGGGCGGCCTTTGTTTTTTGTGTCTTCGCAGTATAAATCCCTCATCCCTCGCACACCCCGTCCGCCCAGAGTCCGCGTTTTGCTTCACGCGCTTCGCGCTCCGCGTCGCGAAAGAGATCTTGGTATTTCACGTCCGGCGGATAGCTCGATGCGCGCGCATAGCCCTCGCGCACCAGGTACTCGTTTACGAATATGTCGCCCGCATACACATACCGCAAGAGTCGCTGATATTTGTCCGTTTCGGAAATATCCTTCACGAGGCGTACTTCTTTCCCGAGGACGAGCTCTTTGTTTTTGGCACTCGCCTCCTTGCCGAAGCACCCGACCGGTCGCCTTGGGTCGACCGTCTCGGGCGTGTCGATGCCGATATAACGCACCGTCTCGCCACTCTCGAGCTTTATGGTATCGCCATCAATGACGCGCGCCACTTTCGAGACGCCGGTTGAAGATTGCGAAGGCTTTTCCTCCGGCACGACAAATATCGCCGCGAGAATCATCAGGGCGATACTCCCAAACGCCATCCATATTTTTTTGCGAATCTTCACAGGCAATTATCGCAGACCATTCGCGTGGAAACACTCAATATATTTGCGGTCGGTATTGAGGAGATGATTGATGAGCCAGTCCTCGAGAAAGTCCACGAGCTCAAAGGCGAGTCCAATCATATCGCCCTCGTTTTTCTTTTTCAGCTGTTCGAGCGTTTCGTTGAATTTCCGATGCTCAGCGATATGCTCCTCGGCGCCCTCGAAATTGAACTGCCGGAAATATCCCTCTTCCGTCGCGAAGTGCTTCTGTTTGTACTCGACGAGCCCTGCCAAAATAGGCGCGATCTGCTCCGTCGTCGGCACTGCGTTGATACTGCCGACCAAATCATTGATCATCCGAAACATATTTTGATGCTGCTCATCGATGAGCCGGACTCCCACGCTGTATTCCTCGCGCCACTCGAGTACCGACCGCATTTCTTTTTCCATAGACATCACGTTAAAAAATCATAGGCATCGTCGCAAAATAACTTGCATACTTTTTGTGTCAAATTGAAAATTAAGATGCGAGCCATAATGCAGGGGATTGATTAATTTGTTTTGCGACAGTGCCATACGTTCATTGTAACGGAATACGAAACTTTTTGACAGACCCGAAAAAATGAACCCTCCCGAATCCTTCCGAATTCGTGCTATACTGTGCGCAGAGGTTTTTTTCGTGCGTGCCCCGATGTATCGGGGCCCCTACCATTTTCTCTATGTCTCTCCCTCGTGCATTCCAATGGCTCGGTGTCGCCGTTGTTGTCCTCGTCCTTGTGGGACTCAACTTCGACTTCGAATCGGAAGCCGGCAAAACGACGAACGCCCCCGTCACCGACCGGACGGTCCAGGGACTCCTCGGGTACTGGAAAATGGACGAGGGCACGGGCACCTCGACGACCGCCGATGCTTCCGGGAACAGCAACAATCTCACCATGACCAATGCCGATGCCGAAGACTGGCAAGCGGGACAGATCGGCGCCTACAGTCTCGATTTCAACGGAACGGATGAATGGCTCACCGTCGCCGACCCATCCTCGGGCGTCCTCGATATTGTGGATGGCGCCGATTTTTCGATTGTCGGCTGGTTCAATCGCGACCTCTTCGCCGCCGATCACACAATTGTCGCCACACGAAACAGCCAAGCAACCAATACCGATGCCGGCTATATCGTCTGGGTGGACAATAACGGGAGCACGGATTACCTCAACTTTACCGTCGGTGACGGAGGTGGCACGGCGAACGATCAGTACACCGCCGCTGGCGCAACAGACTTGAGCGCAACCGGCTGGCATCACTTCGCCGCCGTGTGGAATGACGGCGCGGGGATGTATCTCTACCTCGACGGGAAACTCGACGGGAGTACCACTTCTTCCACGGCAAATATCGGGAGTCTCGCCAACACCGTCGCCTTCCGTATTGCCGCCGAGAGCGACAATGGGAATCCTTTTGATGGGAAAATAGACGATGTGAAGCTCTACAGCAAGGCGCTCTCGGCAAATGAAGTTTCCAGGCTTTATCAGACAACCGTGCCGGTCGCTCCCGCCTCGACCGTGGGGCTCGACAATGGTCTCGTGGGCCACTGGACCTTCGACGGGCCGGATGTGAAGTGGGGCGAAACGGGAAGCGAGATAAAAGACGTGTCGGGCAGGGGAAATCACGGGGATGCCCAGGGGTCTCTTGCGACCACGTCCGTTGTGCCGGGGAAATTGGGGCAGGGGCTTTTCTTGAGCGGGACGAACGCTATAAATGCTGGTTCGGCGAGCTCGCTTGATAACCTTGAGCTTCAGGGAGGAGGAGGAATGACGGTTGTGCTTTGGGAAAAGCACTCTACTTACTACGGCTCGCCTATAGGAAAAAATAGCGCTACGAATGCTTGGTACTTGTATTTTTTAAATTCATCGCAACCTTTCTATTTTGTGAAGGGTTATTCGAGCACATCTCTTCATGTCGAATCAAATACAGCTCCAGCATTCAATCAATGGAATCACATTGCCGTGTCCTGGGATGGGACGGTGAATCAGACTGGTGTGCATTTGTACCTCAACGGTGTAGATGTGTCGAACTATGCTTCTCCGTATAATGCAACCGGAAGCGGTGTTAAAGTTGATGATGCCGGGAGTGATTTTTTGATTGGGTATCCTTGGGGCGGAGCAGGCAACCTGTATGTCGACGATGTCCGAGCGTACAATCGAGTGCTCACAACATCGGAAATAACGAGTTTATACAATCAGGGAAAATAGAAATTATATCATAAATGATATGAAACGAGCTCGCTGTCTCTTTTTGGGAGTGGTTGTATGTGTTGGGCTGACATGTGCTCCATTGGTTCACGCAGTGACACCGACTCTCTCAAATGTTTCTGGGACCGTGCAAACGGGTCAGACCTTGACGGTTTCTGGCTCTTACCTGAACGACGAGACCAAGACGGGCTGGCATTCATTTTTTACGACCCATCCTAATGCTTGGTCGTTTGAAGGGACCACTTGCGAGGCGGATGGTTACGGTGAAATAGTTGGGGGGGATTGCAAAGGCAGTTACGATTCTAATGTAAAATTACTTGGTTCTAAAAGTTATAAGTTTCACATCCAAGGAGCCTCATCGAATTGCCCAACTGGCAATCTTGGTGAGGGAGCGGCTATGAATCCAGACGGTGGTGATGCCAACGATTACTGGGTAAGGGCTTACGTGAGATGGAATTTAATCGGAGGCGGCTGGCCGCGCAGTCATATCAAGATGATCGATATTCAGGGAAGTGGCTCACAGTATTATTTCCAGCCAACCGCAACATCTGGAGCACTTCCAACTCAGCTTAATGCGGTCTATGATTCAACAGCCCATTTGGTTAATATTCCAGATGGACAATTGCAAAATAATCGTTGGTACTTAGTTGAAATCCACTGGAAAACAAATTCCACACCTTACGTTTTCGATGTTTGGTGGGATAGCGTTCAAATAGTTGACGCGCAGCCCACTACTTTGGGGTCCATGAATTACCTCCTTTTCGGTCTCATCAATGCCTGCGAGACAAATTCTGACTTTTCTCTTGATCATTGGTTTGATGGTTTGGCGGTATCCTCTTCACGAATTTATTCATCATCAGTCGTCGAAATCGGTAACAGTTCGGATTACGCAACGGCCACCAAGAAATATCAACCACCCCTTTATATTTCAGACGGTCAAGTTCAAATCAACGCCGATCTCACAGGTCTCGGCTCCGGTCCATATTACCTATGGGTCACCAATAATCGTCAAGAGAGAAGCACTGCTTACAACTTGTCAGGCGGCGGCGGAAGCGACGCCTCTCCCACCTGGCCAACTGGCACCACCTTCAGCGCCTCCGCCACCAGCTCCTCCAGCATCACCATCACCTGGAGCGCCGCGACCGATGATCACGGTGTCTCAAGCTATCAAGTGCAGCGTTGTACTGGCCTCCCCGCCGCCTGTCCCGACGCCTCTTTCTCTCAGGTCGGTACTCCAATGACGTCTCCCTTCATTAACAACACCGGTCTTTCCGTCGATACCGACTACAGCTATCGCGTCCGCGCGGTGGATACGATTGGGCAATTCTCCGGTTGGACCAATACAGTGAGCGCAAAGACTCAACCCAACACCCCCGCTCCCACCTTCACGCTCACCGCGAACCCTACGAGTATCACGATCGGCCAATCTTCCACCCTCACCTGGAGCGCCGTCACGAATGCCACGAGTTGCACCGCAAGCGGCGGCACCTTCACGGGGAGTAAATCCATAAGCGGCGGGACGCAGAGCATCTCTCCGACGAGTACCACGACCTACACCC
>JAYRSG010000147.1:0-2549 GCA_041920175.1 Candidatus Moraniibacteriota bacterium
ATTTTCTTTGACTTTGCGGGAAATACCCAATAGAATAGGGGAGTATTGACTTTTGAAATGCCTATGCTTACGGAACTTTTTGCCAAAATTTTCGGGTCGAATGAGCGTGTGATTGCCAAGTTGCGACCGATGGTCGAACGGGTGAATTCGTTCGAGTCCAAAATAGCGGCGCTCTCGGACGAGGCGCTTCAGGCGAAGACAGAGGAGTTTCGCGCGCGTATCGCGAAGGGAGCGACGCTTGACAAACTCTTGCCGGAAGCGTTCGCCGTCGTGCGCGAAACGGCGAAACGCGTGATCGGCGAACGGCACTATGACGTCCAGATAATGGGCGGTATCGTTCTCCACCAGGGAAAAATCGCCGAAATGAAAACGGGCGAAGGGAAAACGCTCACGTCGACCTTGGCGATTTATTTGAACGCGCTCGCCGGGAAAGGTGTCCATGTCGTCACGGTGAATGACTATCTCGCGAAGCGCGACGCCAACTGGATGGGGTCGGTCTATCACGCGCTCGGTCTCACAACGGCGTGCATTCTCCAGCAGGGAATTTCGTATCGATACACGCCCTCCGTCATCGACTCGAACGAGGTGAGCGTTGAGCCGGAGAATCTCATTCCCATTTCGCGTCGCGAAGCCTATGCGGCGGATATCACCTATGGCACCAACAACGAGTTCGGTTTCGATTACCTGCGCGACAATATGGTACAAACGGTCGAGCAAATGGTGCAACGCGATTTGTGTTACGCGATCGTCGACGAAGTGGACTCCATCTTGATCGACGAGGCGCGGACGCCGCTCATTATTTCGGCGCCGGATATGGAGTCCACCAAGCTCTATCAACAATTCGCGCACATCGTCCCTCGTCTCAAGGAGGGCGAAGATTATACGGTGGACGAAAAAATGAAGTCCGTTTCCATCACCGAGGCGGGTATTGGGAAGATCGAGCAGGCGATCGGCATCGGCAATATTTACGAGTCGGGACGGGTACAGTACGTGCACCATTTGGAACAATCGCTCAAAGCGGAAGTGATTTTCAAGCGCGATCGCGACTATGTGGTGAAGGACGGCGAAGTGATCATTGTGGATGACTTCACGGGGCGTCTCATGATCGGGCGTCGCTACAGCGATGGGCTTCACCAAGCAATCGAAGCGAAAGAAAATGTCGCCGTGCAGAAAGAATCGCGAACCCTCGCAACCATCACCTTCCAAAATTATTTCCGTTTATACGAAAAGCTCGCCGGCATGACGGGGACGGCGATGACTTCCGCCGAAGAATTTCGTAAGGTCTATGAAATCGATTCGATTGAAATTCCGACCAACAAAACGATGATCCGAAAAGATTTTTCCGATATCATTTACAAAACCGAAGAAGAAAAATTCCGCGCGATCGTTCGAAAGCTCAAAGAGCTCCGCGAGAAGGGGCAACCCGCGCTCGTCGGGACGATCGCGATCGAAAAGTCCGAGTATTTGAGCGCGCTCCTCACGCGAGAGGGCGTGCCGCACGAAGTCTTGAACGCCAAAAATCACGAGCGCGAGGCGGCGATCGTCGCGCGCGCGGGGCAACTTGGGTCGGTGACGATCGCGACCAATATGGCGGGACGCGGCACGGATATAAAGCTGGGGCCGGGAGTGCGCGAAGTGGGAGGACTCTCTATTATCGGCACGGAGCGCCACGAGGCGCGCCGGATCGACAATCAGCTCCGCGGTCGTGCGGGACGCCAGGGTGATCCCGGTATGTCGCAGTTCTATGTGTCGCTCGAAGACGAACTCATGCGGCGTTTTGGCGGCGACAAGTTAAAAAACATGATGACGACGCTCCGTCTCCCTGAAGACGAGCCGATCCAGAATCGCCTCATTTCTCGCACGATCGAGAGCGCGCAGAGCAAAATCGAGGGTTTCAACTTCGATATTCGAAAGCATGTCTTGGAATACGACGACGTGATGAACAAACAGCGCGAAGTGGTCTATCGCCGCCGCCGCACGATCTTGAAAACGACTGATATGAAGAACGAGACACTTCGACTCCTCGGCGAAGAACTCGAAAAAGTTCTCTCCGCGCACGCCGTTTCCGAAGGGGGCGAATGGAATACGCGTGCTATTCTCGATGAAACGAAGAACATTTTTCCGGTCGATGAAAAAAGGACGAACGCGCGCCTCGAAAGCATTGTCCGCGACGCCTCGAAAGAACAGCCCGAGAAGATAAGCGCGGCGCTCGATGGGCTCCTCGGCGAGGCGAAAGTGGAATATGGGAAGAAAGAAGCGGAAATTGGGAAAGAGTCGTGGGGATATGTCCAAAAAATGCTCTTCCTCCGCACGCTCGACGGTCTCTGGATGAACCATCTGGACGAAATCGATTACCTCCGACAGGGAATCGGACTGCGCGGCTATGGACAGCGTGATCCTCTGGTCGAGTACAAGCGCGAGGCGTTCAATATGTTCGTCATACTCCTCGAGAGCATTCGAACGACGTACCTCACGACGATCTTCAAAATGGTCGCCGTTCCCGCGCCCTCCCCCGAAACCGAAACGCTCCCGCAAAACGCCGAATACCG